>NZ_BFBB01000005.1:0-149117 GCF_003114855.1 Leptospira ryugenii
ATCTTCTTTGGCCTTTGCTAGATCGCCTCCCGGCTACTCTACATCGGCTGTTTTTCCATTGTTGGAAAGTACCTTATGTCGGCAAGTGAATTTTTGAAAAAAATTCGAAGTTCTTTTTTCTGAAATGGAAAAATAGTGTGAGCAATTCTGGATTTCTCTTGTTTCCCTTTGCATTGCAAAGGTGGTCCTATGCTCGGAAGGTTCCTCGGAAATATATCCTCTTTCCTAATATTACAAATGGTATGTCTGGTTTTCTCTGCAATGTGTTCACTGCAGGGAGAGACTAGGTATTCTTCTGAGACAGAGCGCTACGGACTCCTGAAACAAAGAGCTGCTATTGGCACAGAATACTTTACTTTGTTAGTCGGTGGCCAGTATCGCTCCTCGAATCTGATCATTCAATCACCCGTTGGATCACATTTGCGAATGCCAGACGAGGAAAGAAATGAATCTAAGTGGTTTGTAGATGTAAAATCGAAAGATTTCCATTTTGGAGAAGTATGGGGCAGTTTTCTATTGGTTCAATCATTTAACTTTGAATTGCAAAAACAAACAGTCCAAAGTTCCTTTCTAGATACATTTAGAAGTGGAAATACGGTTTACGGGTCAAACAGACAAGTTCAAAACTTGGGAACAGAAGTCACTGGTCACATAACAAATATTATGCCTGTATTTTATGTAGGAGATAGAGAAAAAGAATTTTTTCGAATAGGGTTTGGCTTTGGACCTAGTCTTGTGAAAATGAAAGGAAATCCAGATTTTTTCAATGGGAATAGCGAAGAAGCTCCTCTACTCGCTCTACAAGGAGCTGGCACAACACAAGAAAAGATAGATCGTTTTGGCGATCTTGCCCTCCTGCGAAATGGCAAACCAGAAACTGATCCTATCAATGTGTATTTACTCTCAAGATTGTCCGAAGGCAACAATTTAGAACTTTTTGGTCTATACCAATATAGTAAAGGCAATCTAGATTTAGGCCGACTCAATGGATTTACTTACTACCTTTTGTCTCAAAATAGTGAAGCAAATTTAACACCGCTACAGATTGTTTCTTTGATGAACGTTGCTAGAAGTGATCTGAAGTTAAAAGAAAAATATGTTTCTAGTTTTTATTTATTTTTCGAGATTCCATTTTATGATGTCACCTTTCGGTTTGGATATGGTGGACCATTGTATTACCAAGAAAACTACCGTGTGCGATTCCATAACATTGATCTTTCTCTTTATATTCCGATAGACTTCTGAAGCGAAGTGAAGAGTTCAAGCTTTCTGTGTAAGGCTTAACAAAATGTTTGCATACCAAGCGCAATTTAGATTCAGATGGTCATCTTCAATTTTATCACGATTGATCATATCCATACGTGAGGTATGTATCCCTATGAGTTGCCAATCATAGTCAACTTTTACTACGACGGGTGCACCACTAGATCCTCGGTGCATTTGAGCATCTGTTAAAAAATAACCAAAACCTTGGAACCGTATGCCAAAGGAAGAAGCAATCAAGGCATGCCTAGCAACGGGTAATCTATGTAAAGTGTCATAAAACCCTAAAGGAAATCCAACAATAAGAGCTGAAGTCCCTACCTCAACATCATCCTCAGGGCCCAACATCTGGTCGATATGAAAGGCTTCAAAAAAAGCCTGTTCGCCTAACGCATGGCGATCCAATTCAATCGCGCAAACATCTACCCTTCCCCCGGAATCATAAGCTTCTCTCCACAAGGGTTGACCATCTCTATATAAAGGAATAGAAAAATCTGTAGTGACAGTAATATTCTCAGGGTCTATGTGTAAGTTGATCACTAAATTGTTTGGTCGATGCTCCGTTAATTCATCCAAAACTACATGACGTGCAGTGATAAGATACAATCTGTTCTCACGAACAAAAAAGAACCCTGTAGCCTTTGTTAATTCTTGGGATCCAAATTTGGTAGTAACTGGTGTGACGGAGAGTAAAAGAGGTTCTATCAATGTCGTAAGCTTATTTGGTATACTTTTTTCCTTTTGCATTTATTGGCAAGGATTGTTAGACCTATTTTCCGTCCCGAACCAAGCGTATAAATCTAAACAGAGAAGAAAAAAACGATTTGAGAAGAGGCAGATTCGAGATTCGAATCAAACGAAAGATGAGATCCAGGCTCTCATCAACAACCTGTACAGTTCGTTCCCTTTTTAGTTCTGACTTAAATACCCAAAAATAGATAATTCCTAATTGGTAGAGCCAAATCAACTCGGGAAGATTCACTGAAATCTCTTTGGAAAGCTTTTGATTGGAGGATTCCATGGCATATCGTATCATGCCTATCGCCTCCTCTCGTAGATGGGCAGTTTCAGGACTAAAAGGGGAGAGCCTGTGCCTAGGGTCTCCAGCACGACTTGCTAATACAGACACAAGGTTTTGGTAGTTGGAAAAATAATCGATTCTCGAGAGGATGATATTTCGAATTCGTAATTTTAAGTCTTTTGTGGAATTACAAAACTCTTCATTATTAGTCTTAGCGTATTCTTGAGAAATTTCATAGAAGTATAAAACGATATCCTCCTTTGTAGCAAAATAGTAGTAAGCACTCCCCAATGCAAGCCCTGCTTCCGAAGCAATCATCCGCATGGTGGCTTCCTCAAATCCAACCTCTTGGAACAGACGAATGGCCGTCCTATAGATCAGCTCTTTCGTCTTTTTTGATTTATCTGATTCTGTAACCAGGGAAGATGATTGCTTACTTTTTTTTGGCATATTAATTTTGTTGTGCGAGTTCCCTTTTTTGTAATGTCCTTTTTCTCAGTCTGCCCAAGAGATAGAGGTTAAAGAAATGCATAGCACCCAAAATGAGGATAACAAATCCGATCTTATTGCTGAGAATTTCTAGAGATTCCACTGCATCATTGGGCTTCATACCTATCTTCAAGGCAAGGGTGATATATCCCAAATTGACCAGATAAAACCCGACCACCAATAGATGGTTTACTGAATCTGCTAGTTCTTCGTTATGGAAGGCATCCACCAAAAAAAATCGACCGTTCTTTGAAAGTGTCCGCGCTACCCAGATTGTGATGGCTAAACTTAAGAGAATGTAGACGATATATATATAAATTGTGATCTTTGATTTTCCACCAGTCTGAGAGCTTGCACCCTTATTTGAAAGTAAGTTCTTTATCTCCTCATTGCCACTAGCAAAGGCTAAATCCAAGGCAGTCTCTCCATGGCGGTCAACTAGGTTTAGATCTGGGTTGTACTGAAGAAATAAATCCAATATTTCCTTTCTTTGGTGAATCACTGCTAGGTGAAGTGGAGAATTTCCGTAGAGATCGGTCTTTCCAATGACATCTGCACTCTGGTTATTTAGAATGTATGACACAAGCTCATCCTCTCCTCTCTCCACTGCGTAGTGTAAAGAGTTTCTCCCCAAAGAATTGGTCTGGTAGAGATCAACGACTTCTGCTCGTTTGATTCGCTCTTTTATACAAGGAAGGTTTTCCACCGCACAGACCGTTCCCAATCCCCCTTCCGCAAAGAGGGGAAAAGTTATGAGCGATGCAAACAAAACTCCAAATATTCTTGGTTTCATATAAACTCCTATTTTTTGAACATGTTCAATTTTTAAGCCAGAAATTGATTTGCCAAGCATTTTTTTGAACGTGTTCAATTAATTGGGAGATTTTTTATCCCAGATTTCCTGAACTCCCTACTCCTTCACCTTCGCTACGGATGAACAAAGAGTGGGTAGACCAAGGAAACGTTGGTAAGAGAAACTAATTTGTCTCTTCGCCAGGATTGACAAGAACCAACTTTGTGACTTCAGAAGGAGAGCCTATCCGAAGAGGAGGCCCCCAATAGCCAGTCCCACGGCTCACGTAGATCCACATCCCTTTGTAGTGGTGAAGCCCTGCGACAAATTTTTGGAAGAGATAGATCAGTAAATTGCCAGGAAAATACTGCCCTCCATGGGTATGGCCAGAGATTTGTAGGTGGTAACCATACTTTACTGCTTCGAGTGCGCTGTTGGGTTGGTGTGCCAGTAGGACTTTTAGGTCTGCCTGTTCTCCTCCTCGTATCGCTGCCCCAGGGTCTGTGCTATGTGTCTTGATTAGATTACCTGCCTTCAGATCTGTAACTCCCGCCATACATAGATTAGCTGAATTTATCTTAAGTTGGCGGTTTTCGTTTAGTAGAACTTGGATGCCTAGGTTTTGCAGTTCATTTAACCAAGGCATCACACCCGAATAGTATTCATGGTTTCCTGTCACATAAAAGACGCCATACTTTGCTTGGATTTCGCGTAAGGGTTGGATATGCTCTTTGAATTGAGAGGCAGGGCCATCTACTAAATCCCCTGTGATAACAACACAATCTGGCTGAAGGCGATTGATACGCTTCACCACTTTCTTTATAAACCTTGATTGGATGGTCGGGCCAACGTGGACATCGGATATTTGCACGATACTAAATCCGAAAAGATCAGGGTGTAGGTTTTGGATGGGAACTTTTACAGTTAAGCTTCGTAGTCGAACATGTGTTTGTAGAAACCCATAGGCCGTTAATAGAATTGAAGTGAGAACTGCTGAAAGCGACAATAGATGTGGAAGATATTGACTCTCCTCTGGCGGAACGTAACCGAGTTTCGCTAGGGAAGGTTTCAACCAAACGATGAGATCTGGGATCAGATGAGGAAGTAGTAAAAGCAGGAAGTCATTGGCTAAGACCAAGGAAAAGAGGATGGTGAAATACCCTAAACCTAAAAAGGCTAAAAAGGAAAATACAGAACGGATTTTTGTTTTGGTCGTCCACTGACTGATGAAATAGGAGACTGGAACAAGCAATACCAAAAGAACTACCAATGTCCAAAAAAGAATCAGAAAATTTCCAGTAATGTTTAGGCCTTCTACGAGTCGGATGCCTGTATAGGTGTAAGCCGATCCTAAAATCAAAGTGAAGATCGATAAAAATTGAATAAAAGATCTCATATGTCCATACTTTCCTTGCCATAGCTTAGACTCTATCCATTCTTTGCTCAGAAGAAATACAGAGATGAGCCACGAACCTATCAAAACAAAATCCGATGTCATCCTTATCGGCGCGGGAATCATGAGTGCAACACTTGGGATTCTTTTGAAAGAACTTGAACCAGATTTAACCATCACCGTTTTAGAAAGGTTAGATGCTGCTGCTCGTGAGAGTTCCAATGCATGGAACAACGCAGGCACTGGACATTCTGCTTTCTGTGAATTGAATTACACGATCGAAACAGAAGACGGTTCCATTGATACAAAAAAAGCAAAGAACATAGCATCTCAGTATGAAATTTCTCGCGAATTCTGGTCTTATTTGGTCGAAGACATCCAAGTCTTACCTGCCAAAGATTTCATACACTCAGTTCCGCACTATAGTTTTGTTTGGGGGGAGGAGAATGTATCTTTTCTAAAAAAAAGGTACGAAGCCTTACGTAAAGAACCACTTTTCCAAGCCATTCAATATTCTGAAGATCCAAATGTTTTATCAGAGTGGATGCCTCTCGTAATGTCAGGCAGAGACCCAAAACAACGAGTTGCTGGTACAAAAATGGAACTAGGAACAGATGTTGATTTTGGTACGCTTACCCGATCGATTTTTAAGTATCTTGAATCACTTCCCGGCGTAACCATCAGTTACTATGAACATGTGAAGGATTTGGAGCGAGAAAAGAATGGTCTGTGGAATCTAACAGCCACCAATTATTTAAGCCATGAGACAGAACACCATGAAGCAAATTTTGTTTTTATTGGTGCTGGTGGTGGTTCACTTCCTTTATTAGAAAAATCAGATATTCCCGAAGCAGAAGGATTCGGTGGTTTTCCCGTGAGTGGTCAATGGCTACGTTGCAAAAATCGCGAGGTCATTGAAAAACATTTCGCAAAGGTGTATGGGAAAGCAAATGTTGGCTCTCCTCCTATGTCCGTTCCACATCTGGATACACGCATTATGAATGGACAAAAGGAATTACTTTTTGGACCTTACGCTGGTTTTACGACAAAGTTTTTAAAAAAAGGTTCTTACTTTGATCTCGCCAAATCCCTAGAACTGGGCAATATCTTTCCGATGCTCTCTGCTGGTATGCACAACCTTCCCTTGACAAAGTATTTGATTGGCCAAGCTTTGCAATCCCATGAAGACCGTATCGAGGCCTTACGAGAATACCTACCAGAAGTAAAGAGCGAAGATTGGGAACTAGTCGTTGCCGGACAAAGGGTACAGATCATCAAGGCTGATGAAGAAGAAGGTGGAGTACTCGAATTTGGTACGGAAGTGGTCGCGGCATCCGATGGATCTTTGGCAGCCTTGTTAGGTGCTTCCCCTGGAGCTTCTACATCTGTTTCGATTATGTTGGAAGTTTTAGCAGATTGTTTTCCCCAAAAAATAAAAACCGAAACTTGGCAAAAAAAACTCAAGAAGATGATACCAAGTTTTGGAGAGAGTTTTATCGGAAATGAAAGTCTAGTGAAGGAAAGTAGAAAACGATCTGCTAAAGCGCTAGAGCTCATTGGATAAACAAAGCAGATAGATACCATTTGCAAAAGGGAAATGAGGTGGCCCTCATTTCCTCACGTTTTTTGTGCTTTCCGATTTCAGCTTTTCATTTATCAAGCCAGCTTTTTATTCCAGGAACCAAACATTCAGATAAGCATAGACTTTAGTTCGCGCCTTGGGGTAAAATATTTGTATTCACTTCTCCCAATCCTTGCGATCATTTGGATCTTTTGTTGTTTACCAATCTGAAATTGTGCCTCAAAAGACTTTCTGAGTTCATCCATTTCCTGGTATTCCTGAACAATTTGGCTCATCGGATGTATGACAAATCCATTCTTTTCTGCCGCAAGTTGGAACCGAACATAATCTCTGCCAACCTTTACCCAATCTTCAAATCCATTGGACTGGGTTTTCCATATCAAGATACCCTTAGCAGATTGGATCTTTTTCTCATAGGCTGCCAAAAATTGGCTAACACCTGTTTTATTATGAAATTTTTCTGGTTCTGGACCCATAAAGAAGGATTCTAACATCCATCTTTGGAATCCTGTAACTGCTTGGTCAGGCAATGCAATGCCGTCCCTTTTGGTTTGGATTTCCTTGTCATTGAATCGAAACCAGATACGGCTTTCGTCTGCAGTGCGTACATTTAAGGTTTCAATTCTCATTGCATCCATAGCCTGCCGAATCACAACCTGGATACCATTCTCTTCCAGTATAGAAATCAGTTCCGAATGTTTTGGCTTCGCGTCTTCTAAAATTGAATCCAATTCTTTTTTTTGAAGCAAGTCTCCTTCATACTGCGAACGAACCGTACGCCTTTTTTCTAAAAAAGGAAAAAGAGAGTCTTGACTATTTGCTTTTGAGAGAATTGGGAATCGAACATCCAATCCATTTCGTTGGGGAACCAATTTAATTTTGGCGATTGGCTTTTTGCCTATGTCTTTCTTTGCATAGGATCCCTCTGGGAAGAAGGTAAAGCGAGCCTCATAACCCATAGAGCTTGCACCTATTGCTAGACATTCTAAAAATGTTCCCTGGCCGATGTGGATTTGGCGTGTGCTGGGATCTGTGATAGGCAGGAGCCGTGTTTCATCAACATACAAAAGCATTTCTTCGGGATTTACTATTTTGAACTTCCAGGCTTGTGTATTGTGTGGGTTTGGTGCCGTAATCCCATATAAAATTGCGTTTAGGATTGGTTCCTCAAAGACGGTATATTGATCCTTGTTTGCCGTTTTATTTTTTTCCATTTGTCTTGGAAAGGCAAAGCTGCACTGTTTTAAAAAGGCTAAGGCCGTCATGGTGATACCGGCTTGGGAAAGAAATTGCATACGATTGATTTGATTCATTTGATTGTAACTCCTCTTCCCGCTAAAGGCGAATGCCTACGATAAGATTTCCTTCTAAGAAGGTTTCTGTTTTGCCATCGCGAGGCCCAATGATCCCTGAGCCATGCATTCCATGTAAAACACCAAATTGTGGGATCATATAAATGGTCTTTTCTTCATTCAATAAAAATCTGTAGCCAATGAGTGCTTCCGCAAACTGCACTCTTCCTTCATAATCCCTTTCCACTTGTTGGTAGGCGTAGGCTCTGAGTTCGGGACTCTCGGAAAGGAAGGCATAGGGACCAATGTATCTTCGGTTCCATTTATTGTTATCAGCCCAAACATAGCCTATGTAGTAATTTGCTTCTACATGCCAATTTTCATTGAAGAAGTGGCGGTAGCCAAAAGAGGCAGCGTATTCATCAATGACATCTACAACATCATGTTTTACCCGTGGACGAATGAAAGCTCCCACTTTCAACTCTCCATGGGCAGAGTTCCAATCTCCCCAAACCGTGCGTGTTGCTTGGATGCGACCAATATGGATCGTTGGTAAAAATGGTTGGATCAACTCTGTTTCGAGCGACCATTTCTTTTCTTCCGCGAACATTGTCTTAGCGAAGAGTAAACTTAATAGTAAAAAAAATTTTTGAATTTTCATATTCCCTCACAGCATTCAGAATACTGGAACTCGAAAGGAAAGGGAATGATCTGTGTTAAGGCTTTGGATCTTTTTCTTGATCTAGATCAAGTTCTATGGCTTGCTTCTGGATACGACTATAGGCTTCAGGAGTGATGTTTAAAAAAGATGCCAAAACATATTGAGGCACGCGTCCCAATAGACTTGGCCTTTGCTTCCGAAACTCTAAAAATCGTTCCAAAGCTGTCTTTTGGTTTTCGAGAACTTTCTTTGTGAGAAAGACAAGCGCCCTTTCCATTTGTTTGCGAAAGAAAGTTGAAAATTCTACAGATTGGTTTTCTAAGAGTTGGATGCTTGCTTTGGGAAGGAGGAATACCTTTGTATCCTCGAGCGCATCAATCTGAAAGCCGAAGGATTGGTTGCTAAAAAAACTTCCGCTCTCTGTGAAAAAATCACCCTCAGTAAAGATATTGCGGGTGTATTCTCTACCTTCGTGGTGGTTACAGATGCGCAAAATACCCTCCATCAAGAAGATACCATAGTTTGCAATCTCACCTGGCCTTAGGAGGATTTGGTTTTTTTGTAGTTCGATATATCTTACATGTTGGACAAGTATGGACCAATCTTTTTCGGATAGCCTCACTTCTCTTTCAAAACGCTGTTTTAATTTATCGAACATAAAAAAGGCTTTGGTGCAAAATAGGCTGAATACAATTTATGGAAAGACAAAATTAAAATGTAGGTTAAAATTTAGCTCAGCATGAATTTTATAGAAGCCTTGATTCCCGTTTTTATTCTTTTGATCGGCTTGGAAGTTTTTTTGACCTATAAAAGAAAGGCCGATTTCTATTCCTGGAAAGATAGTATTTCCAATATGAGCCTTGGTATGATTAGCCGTCTAACAGATGCTTTTCTTTTGATTCTCTTCTTTGATTGGTATATCTTTCTATCTAAACACTTTTCCGTTGCGAACCTTTCCTCCGCTTTTACTTTTTCTTCCTCCGGGCAATGGTTTGAGAATGTTCAAATCTTATTGAACTGGATTTTTCTCTTACTTTCATTGGATTTTTTATTTTATTGGAACCATCGATTCTCGCATGAGATCAATCTTTTGTGGGCTTCTCATGTGACTCACCATTCCAGCGAAGAATACAATTTAACAGTTGCCCTTCGCCAATCTTTTTTAAGAAATGCCATCGCCATGTCTTTCTACATGGTATTTGCCTTTTTGTCGGTTCCTTGGCTCATATTGTTACTTGCGGATGCCATCAATCGACTCTATCAGTTTTGGGTACATACACGTTGGATACCGAAACTTCCTAAGTGGTTTGAGTATATCTTTGTGAGCCCAAGCCACCATAGAGTCCACCATGCACGAAATGAAATCTACCTAGACAAAAACTATGCAGGGATGTTTATTTTATGGGATAGGCTCTTTGGTACCATCCAAGAAGAAAACGAAGAGCCAAAGTACGGTATCGTCAAGCCCCTCTTAGAATATGATCCTATACGCGCCAATGTGCATGTGTTTTCAGAAATCGTTTCCGCCCTAAAGTTTTCTGATTCCATAGCAAAAACTCTAAAGATTCTTTTTGGAAAACCAAGAGATTTGCCTATATCCGCTGAGAACCCCTCGGCTAGAATCCTATTTCAAAAAAACAGAGAATCGAGTCCCCTTTCCCTAGTGTTGGCCGGGTCAACATTTCTCTTGTTAGTTGGTTTATCACTGCTTCTCATCAAAAAATCTTCCCTAATCGAAACCAAATTTGCGCTCGTAATGTATTTTGGACTCCTTGGAGCATTTGGACTTTTGGGGAAATGGAACGATACACACCGAAAAACGCTCGTTTGATAAAAATAGACAAACAGATAGAGAGGGACAGATAAAATAAGTCAGAAAGTTCGGAAGGTGCCAAGAGGAGAAAGGAGGAAATCAAAAGCATTTGTCGATAGACTATAGTTTCTTGGTAGTTTCTCATTCCACTGCTATGAACAAAGATGTGTGCAAACACCAATCCTCCGTTTTGAATCTGCGAAAAACCAGTTGGGTATAAATGCGAAGTCATTAAAAACAGAACAAAGTATTGAATGGGTATGAGGAGAGAGGACTGCTTTCCGAGTGCAAAGAGCAAAAATGGTATGAGGAGGTGAAATGTAATTTCTCTGAGACGAGAATTTTTGTTCACTTCGTCCCGGGAAACTTCTAGGCGATAGGATTCTGGCAATGGATAGGATTGCAATTGCGTAAAGACCTTTGCCTCTTCCTTAGAACCAGAAGTAGAAGAAAACCGCAGGGCAAAACTCAGATTTCGAATTTGATTTTTGTGGTAGATTTTCTGTGGGATCGTATGCGTAGAGGAAGTAACAAGTGTTTCCAAGGGGCTATACTTTCCGTTGCCTGTTTTCAGGCGAATTTCTGAGAGGCTCTCTTTGCTCTGCCTATACCTTTCCTGGAACCGAATCCTGATATCCATCTCTTTTTCTGGAGATCGAAATTTCCCTACCACAACTCCTTGTAAGGCGGTCCTAAGCTCATGCCCCAATGAGCTCATATCCACGGAAGAAACTAGCATTGAATTTGCTTTTGGATGTAATAATAATTCTTCGCGATTTGGTTTGTACTTTAGCATTACCTCAGTCACATATTGATTTTCCTTGGCTTTCTTTGCTAATTCTTCACATAATTTCTGTAAAATGGTTTCGTCTTCTCCCAAAACATCTATAACTAAATCTTTAGCAAATGGTGATGCTGACTCCGTTAAAAAGAAAATACTAGCATCTTCCGTATCCCCTAAACTTTCTTTAAAGACATTTACCCATTCTGCATTGATGACTAGCCCTGGTTTTGGTCTGATGAGTAACAACACATGCCCCATTTCGATTTTTGAGACAACCTGTTCGATGAAAGAAAATTCGGTAATTGCCTTTTCTATTGTCTCACTTACTTGATTCGTATGAGCAAATGAGGTACCCGAGGGAAACTCCAATACAGCGAGCAATCGATCTTGTGAATTTGTCTCGGGGAGGAAGATCGGTTTTGTAAGGATTGTATAGACTGCAAGTAAAGGCAAACTAATGATGCATAGTAAAGGAAGCTTGGGATGTATTTTTAGTCCTCTTCGTATTTTCTTTTCAAAATGAAAGAATCTTTTATAGATTCTATACCGTACATTTCGCACCATATTTCCAAACCCTAAAATAGATCTAAATTTTATTTCTTTGCTAAACAACTGTGAGTTGATCTGAAAGATACAAAAAGATAGAGAGGTTGCGAAATAAGTACTGGTTTGAATTCTTCCGAACAGATCAGATACTAAAAAGGATGTGAGACAAAAACAAAATAACAGCCCGCCTGTCGAGAAAAGAGAAAATCTCTGTCGTTTCTTTGGGATAAGATCTTCTAATGCTAGCCCAAGTAGAAAACCGAAGCACATTCCTATCAAAATCGCATGCGAGAGGCACATTTGGAAAAGAAAGAGACAGAAATGGAGAATGGCATAGGACGCATATAGAGAGAGGCAATATAAAAATAATCGATTCAGGCTATGATTCCATAGAATTTCCCGAAGACCGAGTAGGAAGAGAATACATAGAATGCCAGCGATGAATGTTCGTTGATAGGATCGGATCCTTTTTGATTCATCTTCTAAGAACTCAAATTGTAAGGAACCTATACCCTCTTTTGGAAGGATAGATTCTAGACTTGTAAATATAAGGTTTAGATCAGCAGAGTCTTTTTTGAAAATAAATAGGGAAACTAAATCCTTTCCATTCCGTCTCGCCCCTCTGTTTTCTTCTCTGGGATGGGTTTTGATTTCTGCAAGCTCAGACACCGTTCCTCTTCCAGAGGGGAGAGGAATAAAATTCAAATCATAGACATTTTGAACCAAAGATGATTGGTAGAGAGGTAAATTTTCAGAATGTTTGCCGATCGCACCTAGGCTTCTGCTTTTTAGCTGCGATTGTATCTGATCCGAAAGATCCTTAAGCCCAAGTTCATATGCTTCCATCTGTTTAGGGTCTACTTCTATCAAAATTTCCTGAATGTGACCACCTGTGACCAGTACGAAGGATACTCCTTCAATGGATTCAATTTTAGGTTTATAGTGTTTTTCGATGTACTCCCGCAAGTCATCTTTTCCAAGATCTTTGTCATGGAAGGAAAGAACAAAACTGGGCGTCTCATGAGGATCAAAAGGGAAAACTTGGGGCTTGTGAATCTCCCTAGCAAATCGAGATGACACTCTATCTAGTCGTTCTCTAATTTCTGCGGCTTTTCTTCGGACATCCTGACCTTGTTTGAGTAGCAAATGGATTTCGACAAGGCCATCCTCAGTTACAGATCGTATCTCTTCAATGCCACCTACGCTCGATAGACTTTTTTCTATGGGCTTTGTCACCTCACTCTCCAGTCGATAGATTCCATAGGCTGTAGCCTCTACACGAATGGCAATGCCTGGGTATGATTCTTTTTCAGTGATGACAAAATGGACTCGACCTAAGCTTGCTGATCCCAATATAACAAAGAGAAAATAGATCATCCTACAAAGGATAGGTCTTTTTGAGAGAATGGTTCTAAGATTAGAAAGCATTTAGTTCTTTTCTAAGAAGTAGAAGATCAACGGAATCAGAAATAAAGATAGAATGACAGATGTTAGAAGTCCAGAAACAACGACGATTCCAAGTGGTGCTTGGAATTCTCCACCCGTACCCAATGAAAATAGGATAGGAAACATCCCTAAAATTGTGCTGGCATTATTCATAAGGATAGGTTGAAATACAGAAGAACAGGCCTCCAACATCGCTTGAAAAGACTCCATTCCCTGCAACTGGAATAAATGGAAATATTCATAGTAGAGTGATGCATTGTCTACGACGACTCCTAAGAGCAAAATGATTCCCATGAAAGAGCTAATATTCAGTGTTTTGCCTGAGAAGAACAAGGCAGGGAATACACCTATAAAGATTAGCGGGAAAGAAAGGAGCATAACAATAGGTATGCGGTAGGATTCGAAGTTCCCTGCCAACATCATGTAAACAAAAACAAATGCAAAACCGAAAGAAATGAGAATCTCAAGAAAAGATTCCTTTCGGTCCGATTGGATTTCTTTCATGAAAGTTTGTATAGCCATTTGGTCTGCTATTGATTGGAATGTATGTTCCAAACTCTCTTGGTTTGTTTTTGCGGTATTTGGTGTATGAATTTGAAGGATTTGGATGCTTTGATTTCCTCTGCGAAAGAGACTCTCCTCAGCTTTTACTTGTTTCATAGTGAGTATTTGGGAAAGGGCAATATATTCTCCGAATGAATTGGGAATTCTCAACATGAGAAGGTGCTGCAAATCAGAAAGACTCTCTTTTTTAAATCCAAGGCGAATAGGAGTCTGCCTAGAGGAGCTTTCCAGATTTGTTACGGGATAACCTTTGAGGGCCATCTGAATTTGCGATGAAACAGTCTCTTGCGAAAAGCCCAGTTGCACTAGTTTCAAAGGATCGTAACGCAAATGAATCTCTTCTGATTTTGACTCCCCGTATCGTTTTACAAGAATTTGTGGATCCAATCGCAAGAGTTCTTCTTTGAGTCTAGTCAACCAACGATTTTCGCTAGTTCCCTCAGGGCTCACATAAATCCAATGATTGATTTGCGTTTCTTTGCGAACCATTCGAGACAATTGGTTTTCTGAAGGTTTGATTTGGATTCCATTTGTTTTTTTCAGTCTATCTGCAATGGAATGGATCTTTTTTTTCATAGCATCCGTTATTTGATCATAAAAACTAAGTTTCAATTCTATCGAATTTTCTTTCTCGTAAGAGGTTGCTAGAGTAGATAGAGAGTTTGTTTGACCCACTAAAGATAGGATTGATTTCACATCTTTCCAATGTAAAAATTCATCTTGCCATAGAGACGCCTCCGCCATCAGCTCCGCATACGATGTCCCCTTGGGAAGATTGATTTGGATGCTGATTTCTTTGGATTTTAACTCCGGCAGATATTCTTTATCTAACCAAGGGAAAAAGAATAGAGATAGAATGAAAAAGAAAAATACTGCAATGGTAAAAACGGTAAAACGATTTTTCACATATACAATTGCCTTGAGATACCGATCGATCCAAACTTCTCTTTGGTATAGATTCCAGAGAAGGAAATGAGATTTCTCCTCCCTTCGATCAGAAAAGAGGCTAAGTGTGAGTATGGGGATAAGAAACAAAGACACAAGGAGGCTGACAGACAAACTAATGACAATGGCGTAAGCCATCTCTCGAAAGACCAAACCAATCGTACCTTTGATAAATACCAAAGGTAAAAAAACAATAATACTTGTTAGAGTAGCAGAACTTACAGACTTATAGACCTCTGACATTCCGTTCGCAATGGCAATTTCCAAATTTGCCTCTATTTTGAAATTTCGTTCGATGCCTGACAAGACCACATTGCTTGCATCAAATAACATCCCGATGGCTAAAGTAAGTCCTCCCAAACTCATCATATTGAATCCAATTTGGAAAGTGTGGAATAAACAAAAACTGGGAAGTAAGGTAAACGGTATCGTCAATAGAAGTATACTTGGGCTCTGAAAATTCTTTAAGATGAGGAGGAGTGCAAAAAAAGCGAGGAGGCAGCCGATAACTAAATTTAAGTAAAGACCTTTAATGGAATCCTGAATATAAATTGATTCATCATATACCAAATCAGATTGTATTTGTGTTCCGAAGTTTTCTTGTATTTGTTTCAAGACTTTTTGGATATTTTCAGATATCTCAATGGAATTCTTTCCTGGTTCCCTATATAAAGAGACTAAAACTGCTTCTTCTCCGTTCCATTGAGTAGAGGAAGTTCTCTCCTTATACGACTCCGAAATTTCGGCGACCTCGGAAAGTCGTATTCCATTGCTTGCTCCTTTTGCGCCTATAAGCAAATTTCCTAAATCATGTATACTTTGAAATTGTCCCATCGTGCGAATTGGAAGTTCTTTTTTTCCAAACGGTAAGCTACCTGCTGGGATATTTTGATTGTGGGCAGAAATGATTTGAATTAACTCTTTTGGATTGATTTTGTATGCGTCACTTTTATGTGGATCTAGCTCAATCTTGATTTCTTTCTCATACCCTCCCGAAATTTGCACCCATGCAACTCCTTCTACTCTTTCGAAATAGAGTTTTATTTGTTCTTCTACAAATTGTCTTAAGCTTTTAGGATCTAACAAAGATTTGCTGAAAAATACGATTTCTAAAAAAGGCAAACTGTTCGGATCAAATCGAGTGATCAAAGGTTTTTCTGCATCCGTTGGTAAGAGGTCCCGAATCATATCCAATTTTTCCCTTGTATCCAACAAAGCATATGTTAAGTCCACATCCCTCTTCCAAGTCAATTGGACGATCGAAAGGCCTTCCCTAGATTCTGCCTCCAATAGCGAGACTCCTGGGAGGGAACCTAAGGCTTGTAGGATGGGTTTGCTTACGAGAGTTTCCATTTCTTTAGGAGAGGCATTTTCAAAACGAGTGAGCACTGTCATTTTTGGGAATTCGACATTTGGTAAGAGGTTTACTGGGATGTGCGGAAGTGAAATCAATCCGAGGGTGGAAAGAAAGAGAAAAACAATTAGGACTGCTCTTTTATGATGGAGAAGTCTGAGATAAAAAGAGGCGATCATCTCGGTTCAATTTGAACTAGGGCGCCATCGTATAAGCGATGAACTCCAGTGACTGCAATAGAATCTCCTACCTCTAATCCGCTTTCCACAATGATGCGGTCTTCCTTCTTTTCACCAATTCTGATCTTTTGTTTGAAAGATCTTCCATCTTTAATGAGAAATACCTCTGCCTCCGTACCATTTGTCTGCAATAAAGATTGTATAGGAACGAGGATCACATTTTGTGAAGGTCCAATGAAAACTTCCGATCGCACGAACATTCCAGGACGTAAAAAGGTTTCTTTTTGTATAAATTCCGCTCTCACTTCCGCTGTATGGGTTTTTTGGTCCACTAAGGGACTAATGCGTTTAACGACTGCTTGCACTTCCTTACCAGGTAGGGAATCAATCGAAACATTCACCATTTGGCCAATTTTTATCTTTCCTACATCCACCTCGTTTACAGTAAAGAGAGCATAAATTCCTTTTTCTGAGATGAGAGTCAGAATCGCAGGTCCCCCACTCCCTCCATTGATTAACTCACCAACATTTTTATTGATTTTGGCTACGATGCCTTGGATTGGACTTTTGACCAATGACTCTTGGATGAGAACCTGAGTACTATCTCGATTCACCGCACTCAATTGGACATTCTTTGCCGCAACCAAGAGTTCAGCCTGTTCAAGTTTTGTATTGATCTTTTGTAAGATTGCCCAATACTGATGGAGATCTTGAGGAATCGATTCTTGATTGGCGAGGATATCCTCATCACGCAAACCGATCGAAATCATCTCTACATCACGATTTGCATTTTTGACAGCAATCTCCTTGGCTTCTAGTTCCAGTTTCAGATTATTTAATTCTTCTTCTGAAATTGCTCCTACAGTCCTAAGTTCTTCCTTTTTTTGGACTATGTTTGCAAATCGTTCGAATTCTAATTGAGATTTTCTGAGGTGATTTTTTCTTTTTTCATACTCTGCATATCTTACCTGCAGATTTTTCTTAGCCATCTCTAACTTATCTTTTGCTAGTTGGTAAGATGCTTCTGAAGCTTCAAAAATTGCATTTTGTTTTTTTAATTCTAAACTAAAAGTGCCATGCTCCAATTGAACCAATTTTTGATTATTGGAAACATGATCTCCTTCTTTTACGTAAAATGCTTCGATACGCCCACTTACCTTTGAATAAAGTTCCACTTTTTCTTTTGCTTCCAATAACGAAGAAAATGTTAAACTTGGCCGCATAGCCTCTTCTTGGACTGACAAGATACTTACAAAAATAGAAGAGGATAAATCACCGATATTTTCCTGATCCTTGCTATTGAATTCTTCATATAGCGATATCACAGATAGATGTTTAGAATAGAATGCTCGATTTAATAAAGGCAATTTAGTGCGGATTTCTGGCCATGTTACATTGGAATATAGAATACTAAGTCCTAAATAAACCAAGCTACTCAAAATGAGCTTTGATACAAATGGAATATTCAATAACAAAGAAGAAAAGGACTTTAACATCTTTAGATTCCAACCAAAATCGATACGATTTGATAGCTAATATATATAAAGGAAAATGCCCAAACCAGTGCGCTTCTCCTCTTAAATGAATTAAAAATAGAAAAGTATATATTTGAATATACTTTAGTACTAAAATATAAAGCAAAAATGTACAGAAGCATCCAGGAAGCAATAATACAGGAACTTAAATATACTGAGAGTTCAGGTCTATATGGAAAGATTGTATTGATCAAAAAAACAAAGAGAATGGAAAGGAGAATATATGTTGTAGCATACAAACAGATACCTAGGTGAGCAAAATAGGATTGTGTCTTTTCCTCCAAAATTTTATTCAAAAAATAAGTCAGATGAGAGATGCAAAGGAAAAAGATAAGCAGAGAACTAAGGATATAGAGAACGTTCCAGGGATATTGGTTCAAAAACAAACTAAACTTAGAAAATCCTTTGGACAAGAACTCCTTAGCCATGGCTTCATTTAATTTTGTAAAATAAGAATAAGCCAAAAGAAAGATGCTGACATAGAAAAATACATAGACGCAAAAAAGGGAAAGAAAGGCCTTTAATCCTTTTCTGAATATTTGATTGGGAGTCATTTCAGGAACAAAAATGGCTGAGAGTCTGCCTACCCAAAGAAGGGAAAGAATTTCTTTTGATTGCATATACGGAATGAGTAAGACATTCATTTGTAACGTTTCTCCTTTTGTTTCGATTTGTATGTGGATTCCAACCATTGAATCCTCTCTTCATGAAAATGTTCTTTATCTTTGAGTCCTAATGTTTGGAATAAAGAAGCCAATCCTTTGTGAGCTAATACTACATGATCAACACTTCGTATCACTTCTTCGTAATGAAAGATTGCTCCTGGTATGTTTCCTAATTCTTTTTCCATTTTTGCTGCAAGTAAGTGCAGCTCTGTTTGTCCATTCGACTGAGCAAAAAGGCTTTGGATTTTCTCACGAACCTTTTCTCTATTGCTTTCCAAAACAAAATCGATTTTTATTTCTAAGAGTTTTGCCTGAAAGTTAAAGATTGGACCGTTTACTAAAGGCTCTAACTTCTCTTTTGCAAGCTGAAACTTCCCTTGGTAAAAGGCAAGTTTTGCCAAATATATATTAACATCCGCTATACCTTTGTTCTCTATTGAAAGAAATAAGGCTTCCGCTACTTTCAAATTTCCTAAGGAATACTCTCTCTTTGCCTTCTTGAAGATTTCCATGTCTTCCTTGTCAGTGGCCGAACATGAGATGAGAAGGAATCCCAGGTATAAGAGTAAATTAACTCTCATTTCTGGTTTTCTCCTTGGAAAATTCCATGGATTCGTTTACAGACTTGGGCAATGGGAAATTCTGCTGATTGCAAAAAGAATGATTCTGTGCGCTCCCAACTAGTCTGCAGGAGGCTAAGTTCCTCTCCCGATTGATCATATAGCGTAAAATAAATGGTATACTGCCAATGCAATTTGGGATAGGAATCAGAATGTTCCGCATAGACAAGGGTGCGAATGGAGTAGAATCCTTTCTCATAAGGAAACGACAAGAGACTGTTCGAATTTGCTCTTCCATTTTGTTGCGTAGGCTGAGCTTGGAACTCCCCTGCAACTGCTTTTATCCTATTTGGTAAATCAATGGGATTTATGTCTGACAAAACCTCTGGCATCATTTGAGAGGTATGGATATTGGGATACAAATGGTACCCATACTTTGCCAGTTCTAATCGTAATAAGCCCTCAATCTCTTTTTTTTCCAAACTGCTCGGAAGGAGAGCCTTCCATTCAACTTCATAAAGATATAGATGTGGACCTGACCTTTGGATTCTTTCTTCTTTGATTTGAAAACTATTCCGTTTGCAGGAAGAGAAACTCAGAAATACTAGAAAGATATAGGATAAAAATTTCACTTGGCCTCCATATGAAAGATAAAAGTTTGTTGTAGACTTTTTCCGAGTACATCGCGTGCTGAGGTATCAACTGATAGAGAATAGACGGGAAAACCAATGGGCATGTTATCCGAGCGCAAAAGATTGAAATCTCCTCCCGTGGACGCATTTCCGAATGCAAGTGGACCATTGCAAGATGCTTCCGATTCCGCATATACCAAATCGATCACCCTACAACCAAATGGGTAAACTGTTTGGCAGTCAGACCAATTCCAAGTGGATAACTGAACTAAGGTGCTAGGTGGTGACTTACGGTTCAATCGAATGGCATTCACTGTGCTATTTACATCCATGTACTGAGAGAAGATCAGTCGGAAGTTGTCTGTATTTGCATCTGTGCAAGATAGAGGTGAATTTGAAAGACCAGTGCCTTGGTCTCCGGCTCGGAATCGGTATGAGGAAGGTATCAATATGGGGAGGCTGTCATCCCAAAAGCAGGTACTAGCATTCCAATCGGCGCCAATAAGAGAGCCGATTCCTGGGTAGCTTAGGGAACAACTTTGAGAGGCTAGGCCCACCGCTTGGACTTTGGGTGCCTCTTGGGAAGGGCCCCCTACCTGAAAATCAAAGGACAATCCATGACTCATAGGAACGGAGTCAGCGCTTAGTGCATTTTGTCCAACGGACAAAATGTAACGAGTACCATAGACTAACTTTTGGTCAGGAAGGATATTGATCGTGCGAAAATCGGGGGACCATTCTTCCCGCTTACTGAAATTTGGACTGATTGCAATATTAGCTCTTGTGGAATTTGGGTCCATGGCACGCGAAAATGTGAGACTGATCCTCGTTTGGTTTGGATTTCCCGTACAAACAGTGTTGAGCTTGGTTTGCATGAGGTCTTGGTTCACGGCTAATCCCGTCATACATTCGATAGGTGTTCCCGATGGAATCAAAATGTTGGACAATTCGGGTACCATATTCCCTGATCCAACGTAGAAACTTAGAGTCACTGCCTCCGCCAAACGAGTGCCTTGACGGTCTTCTGCAGTAGCAGCCAATGTTAGATTGTATCTAGTTTGGTTGGCAAAGGCTCGATCCGGAATGACTTTTAGAGTCTGGTCATCAAGCCAATCCCTTCGATGTGGAAAATTAGGTGCAAAGACAAGAGCAATTTCTGTCTTTTCTCTGTCCATTGCCCGAGAAAAACGAAATGTAATGGGATTGTTAAGCGGAGCACCCATACAAACATTATCAAGCTTTTGGTTGATGAGTTCCATTTCTTGAGCGGAGGCATTCGAACAAACTGTACTCGATCCAGCATAGAGCGTCACTGATTGAAGTCTGGGAAGATCACCGGCTGTTTGCGGTGTTCCCACACTGAAGCTTGCACTATAGAGCTCTTTTAGGTCGCTCCCATCCTTTGCCTCACAATTTTTTGTAAGTGTATAGGTATAGGTGCCGAAGTTCCATAGAGAACTTGGCGTAAAAGTGAGAGAAACATCGGTGAGTGTAAAGTATCCTGGCACAGCTGGCGAAACCGAAAAACTTTGCACACAAGAATTGATATTCATTGGTCGGTCAAAGAGTATGCTAATCTTTTGGGTCTTCGGTAGATTGGCATCACCCATCTTTGGCAGTGCAGAGATAATCTTTGGAGAGGCATTGTTTGCCAGCAAAGGAAAGACTTGGTCAGCTTTTGGTAAGGCTTTTCCACATTGAAAGGTGGCAAGGAAACAGAATGACAAAATAGTTTTACTTTGGACTCGGAGCATAGGCAACCTCATCAGAATCTAACCAGTGTTTTAGATAGGAATTGCCTTCTCCTTTTTTTATCTGAAAAGCTTGAATTTCCTCGAGAGGCAGTCCTAAGGCAAAGGCATATTCTGCACCTGACTCCATATAGGTGGAAAGTGCAGAGGTTAATTCTTCCAATGCCTTAAGTACTTCAAGCTCGGCACCCAAGAGTTCACTCTCTTTCAAAAAACCCAGTTCTACTTTTTTGCGGTAAGATTTCCAAAGCTCTAATGTCCATTCAAAGCGAGTGTTGGCCATAGAGATCATTTCCCAGCTTTCCTTTGATTTTTGTTTTGCTTTTTCCAATTCTGCTAATAGATTTGCCTCTGTCATTCTGTGGTTGCGTATGGCGTCCGAATGCGCAATCTTGCCTTCATAAATCTTTCTACTAAACGAAAGATCGTCAAAGAGTTGGAATGTGGAACTATTGAATGCGTTGTCCCCTCTTCCGACAAATTGAGGTCCAAAGCCTGGGATGCGTTGTATCCCTGTACCATCTGTTTGGACACCATAATGGGAAGAGCTTTGGTTGGTCGTAGAACCAAATTTTGTTTGCAAGGTAAATTGAAAACCGTACACTTCGTTTTTTACAGGCAATGGTCCGTTCGTATTTTCTCCATAGTAGCCACCTAAATATAGTTTGGGTTTCCAATCATTCTCAGCGATCTCTTTCTTGATCCTTGTGGTTTCCACAGCAAGTCTCGCTTTTTTGTATTCTGCCTTTTCTGTAAGCTGAACATTATCCATAGATTTGATGGGAGAGAAAAAAAAATCTTTGTGTAAACTTTCTTTCCAACGGATCTTTGTATCAGGTGGGAACTGCATAAGTTTTTTGAGCTCTATCTCCCATTGTTTCTTTGCGGAATCTGCCTTGAGACAGTTGAGTTCTAGGTCACGTAATTTGGTTTTGGTCTCGATGATTTGCAATTCATTCAAAAAACCGTGTTCACGTTCTTTCTTCATTTCAAACCATAGCCGTTCCATACGCTCTTTGGTTCGTTTTGTTACAAAGAGTTTGGTATCGGATGCCAAAAACTTAGCATAGGTTTTTCTCATTTCTAATAAGAGACGATCTCTACTGAGCTTCCAATCTTCTTGGTTCAATAACTCTTGCAAGGTGGCCGATTCAATTTCCAAGGCTGTTTCTCCGCCATCATACAAAAGTTGGTTGAGTTGGAATCTGATATCATTGTATTGGCTATCACTTTGGTTAAGGTTTGCATTTTTCAGACCAAAGTAGGAAAGACTAACTCTGGGAAGGTAATTTCTCCATTTTTCGGAAGCGATCATGCGGAAGACTTCCCGACGGTCTTTTAAACTAGCGAGGATGACACTATTGCTTAAGGCAATGCCTTCTGCCTCGAGTAGACCTATCTCTAAAGCATCTTGGGAATCAGCAAAGAGGACAGAAGGAGAAAGAAGCCATAAGAAAAGAACCATAGCGTTCCACATAACGGACAGAAAGGTTTAAGATGTTTGGTTTGGTACTTTCTTTACAAATAATTTAGTGGAAAAAGATTTCGTTCTCAACAGCAAGACACTCAATCGCGATAAAACAATATCTCGGATCAATTCGTTTGCGAATGTAATAAACATTTTTGCTGAGCTTGTTCACTTGTTTTTTTTGGTATAAACTCAAGAGCATTCCAATACTCCAGATTCGATCATTTTATCCTTGGATCTCCTTGCCAGAACTTGAAAGAAATTCTAAAAAAGATCTTCGTTTTTCCATGTATTGGTCATATCTACAAAATCCTTGTCCTTAGCATGATGTTGATTTCATTTCATTCCGTAACACGAACGAAATGAATCGAAAACAAAAAAATACGCGCAAAGGATTTCGAACAAGGCCTTTTCATACCCGCTGCGAATTGGAATTGATTTTGCTACGTTTAAAATTAGGTCGTAAGTTCTGATTCTAAAAGATGCGTTGGACTGGAATTGGTGTGTTGATACTAATAACTTATTCGCTTTCGCAAATGATTCTGCACTTTAACCTGTTCAACACCATTAGAACATCTAAATTAATTCTTTACGAAGACTATCAATATTCCTTACTTACATTTAATTGATTACGATTCTTTAAACTTAAATTTGCTTTCAAAATTAAACATTTTCATGATTTCATGAAAATCCGAACTATTAATATAGCTTAACGGATCGGTATTGCGAGCTATATGATGGATCAAATGATTTGTCGTTACCAAATAATTTCCCGTATTTTCCATCTTCCATGAGGTTCCTGGGAACATTTCTTCGAACATACAAATAAAAAACTTTCTTGGATTCTCAGGTTTTTGGAAAGGAAGGTAGGAGCAGTGGTCAAACACATCGCTAAAATCTAGGTTATCTTTGGTCAAAAAATAGCGAAATGAATTAGATATATAAACATTCGTCTGATTATTGATCGCATAGTCTGCTGAAGCCAATTCTGCTTGAAATAGCTTACGAACAGCAACCTCATCATTGACATTAAAATTTGGATAGAGGTCATCAAAAGTGTCCATGAGCGCTTGTAAACCACCTAAGGTAAATTCAAGCACTATTGGACTTACGATTTTGGAGTAATCTACACTTTTATAATCCATTTCGATTATTTCACTGAGTGATATCTGGGTACATAGTCACAATATTTTTTTGTCCCTCGATAGAATTACAGTGACCGTTCTTTTTGTCCATTTTTTGTTGCCCACCAAGTTCTCGAACGTTCCCATTGTCCTCCGAGTTTCGTTTGTGCCCCATGGCAGACTTTTTCGCATTGCGCATCATATACGATCATACGTCATCGAAAAAATCTTTCATAGAAATCAAGGCGATAGAAATTGTTATCTATGAGGAATATTTTTATTTTCGATATGGACGGAGTAATTTTAGACAGCGAAAAAATTTACCTCGATATGAACCAAAAATGGTTCCATGAACTTGGATTTCATTTGCCTATTCAAATTCATCAAAACTATATCGGTATCTCCGCCAGTATTTTCTGGAATTTTCTTAAATCTGAATTCAAGTTAAAGGAAGATGTTCAGCATTATATTGAATTAGAGAAAGAGTTAAAGTTTAAGACACTTTCAAGGCTGGATTTAAAACCCACTGATTATTTAGTAGATTTTTTAAATTTCCTTAAAGTGAAAAATTGCAAAATTGCTCTAGCATCATCTTCTTTACGAAAAAATATAAATCTAATCCTCAGCAAACTCGATGTTACTGGATACTTTGACTTTATTATCAGTGGAGAGGAAGTTGCATTCGGAAAGCCAAATCCCGATATATTCCTAAAAGTTTCTGAATTCTTCAATTGCAGTACTAGCAATTGTATCGTAATGGAAGATAGCACCAATGGAATTAAAGCCGCAAAGGCTGCCAATATGTTTTGTGTAGGCTATTATAATCCTAATTCTGGAAATCAAGATCTATCTCAAGCCGATTTAATTATCAATAATTTTAGAGATAAACGAATTTTTGAACTGATTCATGTATAGATTTGCTTTGGCACATAACTATGGCTAACCGCTTCTGGTCAAACCCTCCCCTGGTCTGCGTAACATTGGATTATAGGATGATGGTTTAGTATCAAAATGTATTAAAACTATTCTAGTAGTGTATTTGGAAATCTTAAAGATAAAAATCATATTTCCCTACAATGCCATTGAAATTTTTAATCTCGCCCAGACCTGGACCCGCACCAGCGATCGACCGAGCGCCCTCGCCGAGGGAGAGCGCGGTCGGTTGTTAGAAAAATTTGCGATCCACTTCAGCATCCGAGGTGCCAAGCTTACAAAAAAAAGAGTACATATCGTAACATTTGACTCTTTCGTTATTCATCTAATCTAGGATTTCGACAAGACCAACAGATCCAGGGACGCAAACAGAGCGGTAAAGACTATATACAAATTGGATTGGATCGAATGGAAGTGGTAGTCTCTATGCTTTCGAAAGTAGATATGCAAAAACAAATGGAAAGCAAGAAAGAGGTCAATGCCTATGCGCACAAAGATTGTGGTGTCTCGGCCAAAGGATTCGGTAACAACAAGAAAGGGAAGCAAAAACAAAGGAAAGTGCAATGCCAACCAAATGGAATAGGCCTGTCTTTCTTGTAAGTCTCGTAAAACAATGAATAGCTTCCATTCCTTGGCTTGGATTGCATCCAATTCATGGATAAAGAGAAAAGAGATCGCGGTTGCGAAATAGATTGTTTCCATACGATTACCTCAGATCTATGCGAACCGAGCCAAGGGAAACAACAATGAGAATTATCTTTCTGGGTGTTGATCCAAATCAACTTTTTCGATTTCGGAATCGGCTCAAAGTTTCTTTGGTCATCCCCAAATAAGAAGCAATGGCACTGTCTGGGAATGTCCCGAAGGCGTAATGTTCTTCTCTCACAAAATCTAAGTATCTTTCCTTTGGCGAAAGGGAGAGAAATTTTTGGATTCTCCTTTCTTGGTAAAACAAAAAGTCTTCAAAGAGCTTTCGAAATACATTGGAAAGCTCCAGATTGGTTTCCATTTGTTCCTTTACCCTAGTATAGTCATATTGCAATAGATGTACTTCCGTTACTGTTTCGATGGTTTCAATGGTATTGGGCTCACCCCGTAGAAGTGTAATGGATTCACAAAAATCATTTGGTCCAATGAACCGAAACACATGTTTCTTTGTTTTGATGGAATAGTATTGTTGGAGGTGTCCACTCAGGATGAAAAAAAACTGTTTTTCTGTGTGGCCGGGGAAAATGAGTTTTGTTTTTGGTCGGAGAGTCCTTGGCTCTCCATACCCAGGGAGAAGGCGTTCTAATCGTTCTCGGTTCATGCCATAGCCTCCTTCGCTTTAGACCATCTCCGCCAAGCTATTGGTATCGGAAAAATGGAGTATTTGCTTTCTACTTATAATGCTGATTATACGACAACTGCTACCCAGATACTGTCCTAGTTCTTGAGACAGCGAGTGCTGGCACAAATAATGCGATCTCTTGAACAGCGTCCCATGTTCCGATCTACGTTTCTGGTCCCTAAACCATTAGTTCAACGTACCAAACGGCAAATCCAATGCCTGAGCCAACCTAAGTGGGTCTTTCTTAACAGTACTTCTATCAAAAAACGTTTGACAGACTGTACTTTGATTTCAGAAGCTTAGTGAAGATGAAACCATGCCTAGACAGTTTATTTCTTTTCAAAGAAAGCACTATGCCATTGGTATCTCTACTCACAGTCGTCCTCGTCGTCTCCCCTTATAGTCTTAGCTTTCTGTCATAAGTGCACCGTCCCTAAAAGACTCCCCGCAAGGCAGAAAGCAATCTGCGGGGAATACAGAGGAGACAACATGCCCAACAAACAAACCACAGTTGCCGATTACTTAATCCAGTTTTTGGAGGCCAAAGGCATCCAATACATTCCAGGAGTTCCCGGTGGGACCATCCTTCCTATCTACCATTCCCTAGCTAATTCTAGAATCCAGCATGTCCTCGCACGTCATGAACAAGGGGCAGGTTTTATAGCGCAAGGTATCGCAAGGTCTTCCCAAAAGACAGGGGTCTTTTTTGTTTCTTCGGGCCCTGGCGTTGCCAATGCCATCACTGCCGTTGCGGATGCACAGAGAGATTCCGTACCGTTGTTAGTCGTCTCTGGCCAGGTCCCAACCCAACTCTTAGGAACCGATGCTTTCCAGGAATTACACACGATAGAGATAGTAAAGTCCATCACCAAACAAGCGCATTTGGTTTTGGATGCGCATTCGTTTCCAAAGATATTAGAAGATGCCTTCCAAGCAACGATGGACGGAAAACAAGGACCCGTATGGATTGACATACCAAAAGACATTCAAATGTCTGCCTTGGATTTTGGACCCATAAACGAGAAAAAGAGACATTCCCATTATTTTCTTACAGACTCGCCTAACAATAGCATAGAGGTAGCGATCCAAAAAACGATATCCCTTTTGAACAATTGTGAACGACCCCTTCTCTATTTCGGTGGCGGTGCCAGAGGAGTGAACACTTTTCCACTCATAAGAGATCTTTCCCAAAAATTTCAAATCCCTTCTGTGTCCACTTTGATGGGGCTTGGAATATTTGGAAAAAAAGATCCTTTGTATTTGGGAATGATGGGCATGCACGGAAGTACCTTTGCAAATGATGCGCTAACTCACTGTGACCTTCTCATTGCCCTTGGTGTACGATTTGATGACCGGGCCACGGGAAATATAGATACATTTTGTCCGAAGGCGAAGGTAATCCATATTGATATCGACGCAAGAGAGATTGGAAAGAATAAAAAAGTCGATGTTTCTTGGAAAGGAGATCTAAGCATTTTTTTGGAGTGTTTACTCCAAAACTCCATCAATCCCAAGGATATTTCCTGGATAGACCATCTCTTAGAAGAGAAAGCTCATTCTATCCAGGATGCGCCTCTCCCCTCTTTATTCCAACAGATCTACGATTGTCTTAATGGAGAACACTTTGTCCTTACAGATGTAGGCCAGCACCAAATGTGGGTAGCCCAACACTTCCCTTTTGCCACACCCAATTCCTGGATTACCTCTGGGGGACAGGGGACAATGGGTTTCGGACTACCCTCTTCGATCGGCGTTGCCCTCAAAAATCCTAGTGCAACTGTCCTTTGTTTTACGGGGGATGGTTCTATTATGATGAACTTACAAGAGCTCGCCTGCTTAAAAGAATGGAATTTAAATGTGAAGTTGATCTTAATGAACAATCGACATTTGGGCTTAGTTCGTCAGCAGCAAGAGTTATTCTATGAGAACATCCGCTCTGGTTCAGAATTCAATTTCCAACCTAATTTTTGTCAGCTGGCCACTAGTTTTGGTCTGGAATACGTACATTGCCAATTGGGAGAGGAGTATCCATTTTTATCTGATTGGTTTGCACGAAAAGGACCTTCACTCTGGGAAATCGAAATTCCTACCGAGGAAGGAGTATTTCCCTTTGTCCCCGCTGGCAAATCCAACCAAGAGTACATCCTTTCCGTCCCCAGAAAATCATAGAACTGGTTTTTTAGGAAAATTTGGGTTTAGGTTTGGAAACAATCTCCCTATGTTTCCAAACGATTCCACCTATCCCAAGGATGCGAACTGAATCGTTAGACTTTTCCACAGCACCAAATGAATGGAGAACTTCTGCTGAAACTTTCCATTTCTCCTCAATAGGCGAATCGGAAAAGGACAGCAATACAAAAACCCTTTCCTTTCCCAACTTCCTTTCGAAGACAAGCACATTGGGATGTCTTTCCTGTTCTATGGAAAGACTACCTTCCGTAAATACTCGGTTCAACTTGCGCAAACGAAAGAGAATTTGGTAATGCTGCCAAAGGGAACCTTTTGTATTTTTTTGGACTTCTACCGTATCTTCTGGACGAAATGTACCAAGAGGTAACCAAGGTGTACCCTTGGAGAAACCGGCATTTTTACTATTGTCCCAGAGCATCGGCAAACGGCAATTATCTCGGTTGATGTAAATCCCGAGTAGATTTGAAAGCCAGAGTGGAACAAATGAGTTCCGTTTGGCGATGGGATCTTGTCCTGACCAATTGGAAATCCGTCCTTCCTTTCTTGCTATCTCTTCGCCATAATAAATAACAGGAATCCCACGAGCAAAAAACTGTAATGTAGAGAGGACCTTTGCCTTCTCTGGATTTCCTTGGATCCTATCGATATACCTCCTCTGGTCATGGTTTCCGTAAACATAAACAGGCATATAGGGTGAAGGGAAAACTTGTTCATTCTTTTGTAAGATGTTTCTAAAGAAGGATGCCTTCCATTGGAAGTGAATCAATTCAAATTGGAACACTAGATGTAGGCCATCCGAGCGCTCTCCTAAAAAAGATTTTAAAACAGTATCACTTCCACTTACTTCACCGATTAAAAAAGGCTCATGAGCGTATCTAGAAAGTCTCTTTCGAACCTCCTTGGCAAATTGAAAGGATTCAGGTAAGTTTAGATTGAAAGTTTTTTTTTGGAAAAAAGCCTCATCATGGTTGTCTGGACTAGGAAAAAATCTGGCTGACTTGGGGTTATCTCTGTACAATTCGTCCTTAAATATTGAGTTAAAGATATCCAAACGAAAACCGTCAACTTTTTGTTTCAGCCAATGGTCCAAAACAGCAAACATCTGTTTTTTGACTTCAGGGTTTCTATAATTTAAATCTGGCTGAAATGGTAAAAAGTTTGTGTAGTAGTATTCATTCGTATGGGCATCATATTGCCAACCAGAGCCACCTACCATTGACTTCCAATTATTCGGAGGTCTTTTGCCCTGGCCCTCTTTCCAAATGTAAAAATCCCGTTTCGGATTTTTACGTGAGGACTTAGATGTTTGGAACCATAGGTGTTCATCCGAAGTATGGTTCATCACCATATCCAAAACAATTTTCATTTTCCGTTTGTGTATCTCTTTGACCAAACGATCAAAATCAGCCTTGGTCCCAAACCTTGGATCTATTGAAAGATAATCAGATATATCATAGCCATAGTCTCTACCAGGGCTAAGGTAAAAAGGAGAAAACCAAATGGTTTCCACGCCCAATTCTTGTAGGTCATCTAAATGAGAAATGATACCCTGCAGATCTCCAATTCCATCTCCGTTAGAATCACAAAAGGACCATGGATAGATCTGGTAAATACTTGTCTTTTTCCACCAAGGGCTTTTCATTTTAACACATCCTTAGCCATTTAACACCTACCTAGGCGATATTTTTCAAAAGCAAAATGGTCTAGGTGCTATTTTACTCACTTTTTTTAATTTGTAAAAGAAAAGATGAAAAGAAGAAACCATTCCATGCAAAAATTCTTGGATTGACGAGAAGAGTGCCCAACCAATTGTTTCTTTTATGAAAGCAAAGCAGCCCTTGCAGGCAAAACCAATGGATAAAGACTTAGCGATTTTAAGGTCTGCCCTAGCTCTCTTTGCCGAAAAGGGATACGAAGCGACCACAATGCCCGAGATAGCAAAACTTGCCAACGTAGCAAGTGGCACTTTATATCTTTATTTCAAAAACAAAGAAGAATTGGTTAACGCTCTCTGGAAAAAAGAAAAATTAGAACTCAAAGAAAGGCTTTGGAATTCCTTAGATCCAAACGCTAATTATGAATCACAATTAAAGTCGCTTTATGCCAGTTATTTGAAGTTTGCTATTGATGCCCCTACTTCCTTCCAATTTTTATCTCTCCATTACCACTTCCCTTACCTTTCCAAAGAGAACACAAAAATCGACCAAGAGATCGAGGAGTTTCTCTTCCAATTTTTAAAAGAAGGACAAAAGAAAAAATGGGTGGTAGATGTGCCTCCTGCTCTTCTCCTTGCGATTTTAGATGGTGGGGTGGTTGGGATCTTTAAGGCAATTCAGAAAGGAAGTTTGCAAGCAAATGCAAAAAATTTCCAATCCGCGGTGGCGCAAGCTTGGGATTTGATCCGGAAAAAATAGTTGCCAAAAATGAATGAATATTCATTCATATAGACCAGAGGTAGATTATGGATTGGAAAACAAAGTACGGTTCCTATGCACTCATCACCGGTGCTTCTGGAGGATTGGGGGCAGAATTTGCAAAACAATTGGCCCAAAAAGGGATGAATTTGATTCTTGTGGCTAGGCGTAAGGACAAACTGCAAACGGTTGCCGATAGTTTGGCAAAGAACTATAAAGTGCAGGTTCAGATCATCGAAGCTGATTTAACAACGGCTGGTACCCCCGAAAGGATACAAAAAGAGATTCAACAAAAGGGATGGGATGTTGGCCTCCTAGTCAACAATGCAGGTTTTGGAACCTACGGTTACTTTGATGAGTTGCCTCTTGATACTGAGATCAATATGGTCGATCTAAACATCCGCGTTCCCTTAGCTCTTACGGGGCTTTTCCTTCCAAAGATGGTGAAACAAAAGAAAGGTGGCATTATTTTTTTAGGGAGCGTTGGCTCTTACCAACCAACTCCATTCTTTGCCAATTATAGTGCGACAAAGGCTTGGAATTTACTTTTCGCAGAAGCCTTGTATGGTGAAGTAAAACACAAAGGTGTAGATGTCATTTGCCTTACTCCTGGTTACACAAAAACAGAATTCCAAGCAGTTGCAGGGAACAAAGAACAAAAACCACTCGCGGGTTGGTCTGAACCTTCTGATGTGGTGGCTCGTTGTTTGAAGTACTTAGGAAAAAAGCCATCCACCATTCCTGGATTCATGAATTGGTTCTTAGCTTGGTCGATTCGGTTTACTCCAAGAAAGATGGCCATTTCAACGGCATACCAATTATTAAAGCCCAAAGGATAATCGATATGAGACAGATGATTGTTATTTTTATTTCATTGGTAACCATTTCACCTCTGTTAGCATGGGAGAAAGCCTTAGAAAAAGGTGGGGTGACTATCTATACGAGAGAGGTTGCGGGCAGCTCCTTAAAAGAATTTAAAGCAGAGACTATCGTTGATGCAAGCCCGGCAAGTATTCTGGCCATTTTACAAAATGCTGATACAATGGTGCAATGGTGGCCAGACTGCATTGAGTCAAAGGTACTCAAACGACCAAGCCAAAAGGATTGGTATGTGTACTTCGTCACCAAGGTTCCTTTCCCACTGCAAAATCGGGATACCATCAATCGATTTGAGGCCAAAGAAGACAAAGAGGGAAATATCAATATCCTTGTACAAGCTGTTCCCAATGAAATCCCAGAAAAAGCTGGGCTCGTTAGAATTCCGGAATTGAAAGGATCTTGGTCTCTTCAAAAATCAGGAAACCAAACAAAGGTAATCTACCAACTCCACGCTAACCCTGCAGGAAATATTCCCGCATTTGTTGCCAATAGTTCGGTAACAGATTCACCTTACAAGGCTTTGGTGAAGTTAAGGGAATTGGCTGCCCCAGGGAAATGAGAGCATTATGAAAAAACTACTTCTTTCTATCGGTGTTTTCTTTCTCTTGTTTGCCATCACCATTCGACTTTTATACGGAGGGGGTGAAATATTTCCTGACCCAAAATTAAAAAGTCTCCTGACAGACGCAAATCTTGAATTGGTTGCTGATTTGCCTGAAGCTCCTGGAAATATAGCAGTTTCAAAGGAAGGAAGAGTATTCATTACACTACATCCAGAAGGTAAACCTAGCCTTGCCAAAGTTGCCGAAATCAAAAACGGACAGATTGTTCCTTACCCTAGTGCGGAACTACAGGAAAAACTCTATCACTCTCCACAAGGTATCCGCATTGATGACCAAAACCGACTCTGGACGATAGACCATGGGGACAATGGAATCAATGGAGCAAGGCTCGTCGCCATTGATCTCTCCAATGGATCCATTCAGATTGACCATACTTTTTCCAAAGAAGTGGCTCCTGTATTATCCTACTTGCAAGATTTGGTTATAGACCCAAGCGGAAACTACGTGATCATTGCAGATGTAAACTTTTTTGGCAAAAAGCCAGCCTTTGTTCTCTATGACATACGAAACAAAAGAGAAAGAAGAGCATTAGAAAACATCCCGGAAGTTAAACCAAAAGATTTTTTGATCCAAGCATATAGTGGTCCTATGTCCCGTCTGGGAGGACTCATTGCGATGAAACCTGGAATTGACTCAATCGCCATAGATTCAAAATCAGAATGGGTGTACTTTGCAGCAATGACGCATGATCGTTTGTATCGTATCCCCTTTCTCAAGTTAATTGATGAATCATTGGGAGAAAATGAACTAAAGGCATCGATAGAAGATTTTGGTCCCAAAATACTCTCTGATGGGATTACCATCGACAATGAGGGCAATCTCTTCCTAACAGATGTCGAACACCAAGCAATTGCTAAATTAAGTAAAAATGGTGAATTGGTATACTCAATCCAGAGCAAACGGTTTCGTTGGCCGGACGGACTGTCCTGGGGTCCAGATGGATATTTATACATCGCAGATAGTGATATCCCAAGTTTGGTCTTACAGCCCAAAGCAAAGATATTGGAACATGCACCTTTTCAACTCTTTCGTTACAAACCTGGTAGCCAAGGCCGAATTGGGCATTGAACTTTTCTCCTCCCCAGGCCTATCGGGGAGGAGAAGCGGTTTCTACTTCCTTACAAAGTTTTAAACATTAACTTTCCCTTTGATCTATGTGTTCTTGATATAAAGATGTATCCCTGACCATCCAAAATAAAAATATCTACTTCAGGATATCGGATCTATCCAATAGAGAAACACCTGTCATTTTTTTTCTGCATGATTCTCTTTGTGGTGTAGAACTTTGGAAGAATTTTCCCTTTCGTTACGGAACTCTTTGTGGATTCGAAGTACTAGTGTATACTTGCAAAAACGTTATCGCAGTTCTCGAAAGTTTACATACGAAAGTATGATTTTGTTCAAATTTTGCCTGGTTTTTGGCCTCTCCTTTTTTTCAGTTGTGGATAAAAGCCAAAGTCCTTGGTTGACTAGACCTACCAAAAGATGTGCCTCTTCGAAACTGGGAAGGGAAACAATCTGCTTTTCTTTACACATTCTTTCCAAGAATTTTTGAAATGGTTTGATCACGTAGTCTTCATCTAAACTAAAAATTTCATCAGAACTGAGAACACTAAAGCAATCTTTGATCCATATCTGTACAAAATCAGGATCATCGGCAAGGTCCCATAAATGGTTTAGGGACTGTTTGAATTCTTTCCATGTCATAGTCTCCCAATTCCTTGTTTCTGCTTGGTTGATAATTTTGCATACTTCAAAGAAAATTTCTCTTTTATTGGAGAAATGATGGTAGAGAGCTCCTTTTGTCATTTTGAGCTCGCCTAATATATCTTCGATGGATGTTCCATTATAGCCTTTTTTTCCAAAAAGCTTTTTAGCAATTTTTAAAATTGCTTTTTTGGTTTCTTCACCTTGAATGATCTTTTCGTTTTGTTTATGAGAAATAGCCAAGGACATACTCCTTATAAAAGGTCAACATCCAAGATGATTTTACTTTTAGTTAAGACAAGAAGAAAATACATACCGACAGTATGTATTTTCCCGTATTTTGAACTTGGGTAGTTTAGTTTGGTTTATTTTTTCTCTACAACTTCTTTTAACTTAGAAAGGCCTGATTCGAAGTCTTTTCCAAGCATAGAATCTAAAAATAACCCAAAATAGCGGCCTATTGGAAAATCCAAATCACCTTCATTATGCCAGATGACTTTTGTTTGGTTACCATCCGCTTTCAATTCAAACTTTGAGGTTGCAAGCATAGGCTGTGGTTCATCAAATTTTAAATTCATCTTGATGAAGGAATTTGTTTCATAGGACTCTATGGTCATAGAACCCTTTCCATTGATGGGTCCATCCCATTCTTGTTTGTGGCCAGGCTTCCCTACTTCGCCCGTTACCGTTAGTTTTTGGTTTGGATCAAGGCTTGCCCAAATGGACCACTTGTCCCATTCGGAAAAATTGTTCAGAAACGGATAGATCGCGCTTGGGCTAGCATTAATTGTAATAGATCTCTCTACATGATACTGTGCAGGAAGAAATACAGCACCAAGCAAAATGATCGCTATAAAGGATACCAGTCCGATAAGGATTTTTTTTATCATCGTTTACCTCTCGTAAAAAGCAAAAGTTACCCTTGAAACAAAAAAAATGCAAACTAAAAACTGAGAAAATATGTACAAAACATACATACCGACGGTATGTATGTTGACAAAAAAACCTGAGGGTCTATTCTGTGCCTATGAATACCACCCAGAACCAGCGGCTTCTCCTGTTGGATTTTTTACGAGGATTTGCCTTGTTTGGAATCCTAGTGTCCAATATCCCTATTTTATCTGCACCAATCTATATTGATTCAACTTTCCAAGACTTAGCGGCAAAGTGCGTAAAAGCGCTCTATATGTTCTTTGTTACTGGAAAGTTTTTTGTGCTCTTTTCATTTGTTTTTGGTTATGGATTTGCCATTCTATTGCAAAGCATTGAAGCAAAAGGAAAGGATCCAAAACGTATCTACCTACGAAGGTTATTTGGTCTATTTATTCTCGGCTTGCTACATGCCTTTTTTCTGTTTGAAGGAGATATCCTAGTCTCGTATTCGCTATTAGGGCTGATGTTATATTACCTTAAAGACAAAGACCATGTATGGAAACGATATATTTTATGCTTTTGGATCCTATCTTTTATTGCCTATTTTGCACTTGGCCTCGTAAGTTATTATGGCTTTTCCGATGGAAAGGAATTAGCAAACAAACTCACCCAAGATTCCATTGTGAACCACTTGGGCAGCCTCAAACAAAACTTTGAACAACAAATCATCGACTATGGAATTGCATTTCCTTTCATTCTTCTATTCAATGTGCCGACTGCCGCAATGATGTTTTTGATAGGTCTTTGGGCAGGCAAACTACAAATTTTTGCTGACCCTCAAAAGATATGGGAATATGGTAAGGGAAAGAAAAGATATCTATTCTTAGTTGGAACCATTACAAACTTCGGTTATACGCTCAGTCAATTTTATCCAGACCATTTTTTCTTGGGTGTTTTACCTTCAAGTTTACTTGCCTTCGGAGGAATCAGCTATGCTTTGTTATACGTTTATGGAATTATCTACTTTCTATTTATTAAAAAATGGGAATCTAGTGCTCTGGTCAGGTATGTATCACAAGCAGGATCGATGTCCTTGACCAATTACCTTTCCCAATCTCTGATTTGCACTTTTATCTTCGATGGTTGGGGTCTAGGTTATTTTTCTTACCTCCATCCCGGGATAGTGCTTTTGTTAACCGTACCTATTTACGGTCTTAACCTTGTATTCTCAGCATTCTGGAAATCTAGGTTTGAACTTGGTCCGATGGAATGGCTTTTGCGAAAATGGACCTATGCATAAAAGGCAATTCCGGCGAAGAGTCAGGAATTGCTATTGAACCTATTTAAGGGCCGCTCACACATTTGATATTATAGTTATTTGGTTTGCCTGAAATCCCTTGTGTATTGGGTATCGACAGAACAAGCAAATGATTATAATATTCGTTACTAGTTAAAGTAGAAGAGGAATGAAATGTGCCTGAACTCATGTTTGGAAACAAAACAGTATCATAATACGTAGATTTTGACATATCCAAAAGGCTTAACCATTCATTCAGGTTTGGCAATCTCCAAGACCGAGATCCTAAGGTTAAATTTTTACAATATTGGTGAGCTCCAGACCAACTGTCAGTGCTAAGGGATCCCGTACAATTTGCATCATTGGTTTGACCAGCAGAGCATTTTTGCCAAACTAAAAGAGTTCTGTTGTCAGTAACAGTTCCATCCCCATTATCCTTTAAATCAAAACTAGGAGGAGACACACCATTGACACAATGTACTGGATTTGTTCCGCTTAAAAGCTGTACGGTTAAGAATTCGTTTAAGGCTAAACTGGAATTTGCCGCAGGAAGAAGCAAAGACGAAGTCCAGCGATTCATGTTTGCACCTGCCGTAGAAGGAGTATTAGGGAAATAAGTCGTATTCCAATGGAGAGTTGTCCCTGCCGTATTGTGCTCCATCAGTTGGTTTAACTCCTGCGCTGTAGGAAGCCGCCATTGTTTTAATCCTGCATAGCCTTGTCCAGAATTCACAGAATTCAAATTGTCACACTGCGTGACCGCATTTGCATATGTATACTGAGTGAAAGTTCCGCCCGTGCAACTATTTCCTGTTAATCCTTGATGGCAGGTTTTCCATACAATCCCCTTCAAGGTATCAATATTGATCGGATCATTTGGATAATTGGTTGTAGTCGTACTAAGTTGCACATTTTTGGCGTTCGGAAAATTTTGAAGTTCTCCGTCTTGGTTTGCCATAGTAGCTGTAACAGCAGAACAGACCGCCGCGGTAGCATCATTTACATAACACTTTGTCTGGCCAGTATCCGCAACCGGAGTCAAAAAATAAGGAGTAATCGTATAAGTTTTTTGAATGCCACTAGCACTTGTTAATACTACAGTCTGGTTTTTAGAAAAATCAATAACGGTTTCTTGGTCTTTGAAAGTCAGATCACCTATTTTGATGCTCACAGAATCTGAAACAATGCTAGGTATCATCTGATTTGCTTTTCCATATGGGAAGCGAATCGAAATGATGCTTTCGGAGATGGTTCCTACATAATCCTGGTTTAAATTGTTTAATGACCCTTTGAAACTAAAGGAAGTGAGAGTGGGGGCAGTCAAATTTGTCCCTACAGTGCGATTTTGATTTGAGCATAGTGATACGCGATCTGGTACGATTAACTTCAATACCAGTCGATCAAATGTAGGATTATTTGCTAAGATCTGATCGGCGATCCATTGGTCTTCTAAGGAGAAAGATTTTTTGTCGCATTCATTGTTCAATGAAGGTGGTTTACATGCACAAAACAAAATTGCGAAAACCACTATGATCAGATTGCGAGAGGTAGATCCCATCGTTTATGGATTTTCTAACTTAATGTCAAACGAGTGTAAAGCAATAAAAAAATGACCAGCTTTATGTCCTTTACTTTCATTAGACTGATTTTATTTGCAAATTAAAGACTTGCTAGAATTTTAAAAACAATAGCATCCAATTCAGCTATTGATAGAGCAACAATGGTGGAAAATCCAGCAAATCTCTCCGTAGAATACTCTCCAAGACAAAGATAAATTAGATCATTTTTCCAAGCCACTCTACACGGAACAAATCCAATCGCCGATGCAATCTGTTAGGTGTTACTACCGCTCCAATTCCATCAATTGAAAAGGATAGAATGTCACTCTGTAATTTCCTAAACTTTACTTTTTAGCAAAGGAACCTCCAATTCGATTGACAGCCTAATGAATGGGAGCATCCTTTTGAAGCGATTTATGTTTAGATTTGGTCTCTTCCTTCTCCTTTTGCTATCTTCTCAAGTCTTTGGAGATACCATCGTCTTGAAAAATGGACAAAAATTTGAAAATGTAAAATCAGAGATTCAATCGGACTTTGTTGTCTTTGAATGGAATGGAACCAAAAAGAGCTTTCCCAAAAAACAATTGGCTTCGCTAAAACTTCGTCCTGTGCTTCTAAACGATCCTGGCACTGCACCAACTAAGCCCACAAAAAAGCCCATCTCTGCAAGCGATGAACTGGCCAAGGAAAGGATCCGGATGGCTGAATCCTTCTTGGGACAATTTGATTGGGAATCGGAGATAGGTGGAAAGCCTACCGTTGCCTTTCTCCCTCTCGAGGCAGGAGAGGGTGTGAGCTCGGGTGAGATCGAAACCATCAACCAAATCTTTTCCACCACCCTAGTTCAAACCAATCTCTTTTCCATCATTGACCCCCAGTCATTAAAAAAGATAAAGTCAGAACAGGAAAAATTCAATCCGGACTGCAAAACCAATCGTAAAGATTGTAATATGTTATTGGGTTCACTTTTAAATGCGCAAAGGCTGATCACTGGTAAAGTGACCAAAGTGGGAAACATTCTATATCTCAACGCAATGGTAGTTGATCCCAGCGAGAAGCGAATTGAGTTCGCGGAAAGCGAAGTTATCGAACGATCTAAAGATATAGCCAGTGGATCAGAGTTGTTTAGTAAAAAAATTGCAGGCGGTATTTTAGAATATTACGATGTATCATATTACTCCAAATCTAATATTCCCAACCTAATCTACTTAAAACAGTCCGCCTACTTCCCTGGATTTGGTCAGATCAATTTTGGAAAGGAAAAAGAGCAAAATTTTGCATTCTACCGCGGCCTGACTTTTGGTGTAATTTCCAGTATCCTTATGTTTAAAGCATATACTGACTACCAGTCCTTCCAGAATGAAAAGGATAATTATAGGGAAAGTAAAGACATTCTTCTCTTAAGCAATACAAGGTCGCTTGATCTCATAAGCCTTTGGAATGAACAAAGGTCACTACAGAGGCTCGAGGGATCGGCTGCAGAGAGTAGAGAATCGGTCTCTTTATTGGGACTGGTATACCTATTCTCATTGGTAGATACGTATTACTTACCCAGTCTGCCAAATGTTTTGCCAAAAGCTTCTATGCACTTTCAGATGAAACCACAGACAAATGTATACGGCCAAAAAATGAATGAATCGGTTTATTCTCTAGAACTCAGGTATTTGTTTTGAAGCTTAGGAAGCGGTTCTTTCTTTTGGTCTGTTGTTGCTTTGTAGCATGTAACCCTTGGGATATTTCCAAGGTACGCTCAGATTACCTTTTGAAACTTTTAAGTATACTACTCCGTGACGAATCACCCTTTGTCATCAGTAGTATTTTTCCCAAAGATACATCGACAAACAATTTTAGAAATACAAATATCTTAATAGGTTTTTCTAAAAATACGGGAATTTTTTCTGAGATTCAAATCCTTTCCTCAAATGGAGAAAAAGTAAATGGAACTTTTAACTATTCAGGCAAATACATTTTATTTACACCTAAAGAGTTCCTTTCACCAAACACTACATTTACGATCAAAATCCCGAAGGAGAATGGGTTGGAATCGGAGTTTACTTCTACTTTCTCGACTGGTACAGAAATTGACATCACACCACCTAGGGTCAGCTCCACATCGCCCGAAGCAGGGGAGACTGGGTTCCCCCCAAACGGAACCATCATCATCACATTCACAGAGGCTATAGACCCAACTAGTTTAGCCGGCAACCAATTTACAATCTCTGGAAATCCAACAGGGAATATCAACCTAACAGATAGAACATTGGCTTTTGTGCCAAGTCCTAATTTGGCAAGCCTTACCCCTTTCATCGTTACATTGCGTACAGGAGTCAAGGATCTTGCTGGAAATTCTATGTCCGATCCCTATTCCTGGGTATTTTCCACTAGTAGCACTCCTTCTAGTACATGCCAGTATGATTTTGGTATTTTTAATTCTTGTATCTTTGATTGATGAGGACAAATGCATGAAAGAAACTTTGAGAGAACTTTCCAAATTAGGAACAAAAGGATTTATCACTGGCATTGCTTTTGCCTTTGGTATCTATACATTCGATATATTTGCCATTACCATTACCGGAACAATCAATACGTTTTTTTCCGGCCAAGTCATTAAAGCCAATGATTTGAATACCAACTTTTCTTCATTGAGGACTGCCATTGAGTCTATACCAGACTTCACAAAGAATGGAGTCAATGCCGTCTTTGCAGGTGGCGGATTGATGCTGAACACGTCAACACTTGCGAACTCTTCTACTCTATCTGTCAATGGAAGAATCTCTTCTCGAAATTTAGGACTGTATTGTGGAGTGACAAGTAGTACGACTGGGAATGCAGGCGGCTTTACGGGGCTTAGGTCAGCTTGTGCAACGGCTTGCGGCAATACGAATGCGCATGTATGCACTGCTCATGAGATGTCTTTAACACGCCAACAAGGGATTAGCGTAGCTGAGCCTAGTTGGTTTTCAGCTTATGGCTATTGGTTGGGTACGGTTTCATTGAATGTTTATGATTGCAATGGTTGGACGAGTGCATCGGCCGCACAAGGGGGGACTGCAAATGAGTCTGGAGGGGTTACGTGGAAGACTTGTGATACCAGCAATCCAGTAGCTTGTTGTCTATAATCAAATTATTTACAGGCTTTATTTACTTGGGAACTCACAAAACTGTCGGATGATTTCATGCATCATATCACGTGTTTTCATTAAGATGGTATAGCGCCAAAATTCGGAATCAGGATAAAAATACCGAAAGAATTTTTCTTCGATTGCATACCTGTTCTTTTGGAACCAAGAGCCATAATGACGGATTCGGTTTTCTGCAACGATGAGAAAACTCGTCCAAACGGCTTGTAAAAATTTGGTATTTCCTGTTGTGCCAATCTCCACAGTTAATGGTATGATTTCTTTGTCATTAGGTAGAATTTTGGACAATAGATCTGTAAAATCTCCTGCAGTTTTATAGAAAGCACCACCTGATCCCGGTTTGAGTAGAGATTGACCATTTGTAACTTGAGAAATGAATTGATCTTCTTTGCTTCCTAAATCAGCATTCTGGATGAGCACAACATCATTCGCCTCTCCATGGCCTGTATGGAGATCCAAATGGAGGATAGATTTGTATCCTTTGCATTGGTCTTTAAAATTTCTCTTAAGGCGTTTAACAACCGTCTCTGGCCTCTTCCCTCCAAAGTAGAGTCCTTCCTTATACTCATATTGTCCTCTCACAAAGGCATTCGAAAAATTTGTAATCCCAATACGAAGCATGATGCCCAAAAATCGAAGAAAGAAAATAGCAAACTCAAGTGGTAAAAAAGTAAAAGGAAATTTCGGAGTAAAAAATGAGGCAAATCTACGGTAGCCTAAGTTTCTTTCTTTTTTTGGAATTTTTTCCTTCTTAAAAAAGAAATTACGATTCAAATCAATATTGTTTTCATTGACTCTCTTTCGGTTTTTAAAACCAAAAGTGTTGATGCCATGCAAAAAGAAGTAATCACAACCTTTCGCAAAATTTCCAGATAAGATTTCCTGTAAAAAAAGACGCTGGACTGCGCTGCCAGTAAATCCTTCCACTCCATGAATCCCAGAGGTAATCAGTATTAACCTATTGCTTCGCTTTTTCTTTGGCTGAAAGAAGAAGGAATCAATGGGATCCTCTACCTTTGAAAACGTAATTTTCTCAATCCTGGATTCAGGAAATTTCTTTTTTACTTTCTTTGTTAGAATTAGAAAATCCTTTCGGCACTCCTCGTATGTTTCAAAAAACAGTGCTTTGGTGTAGGCAGATTGGTTTTTATTTGTATGTAATGTATTTGTCATAAATGGAGAGAAAAAAATGAATCAATACGTTCAAATTCTATACTTTTGTACCATAGACTTCATCAACAGAATTTTTTTCTTTCTGTTTGATTTGTTTTTCTTTTTGCAATGGCTCTGCCATTGAAATGTAATGCATTCGTTTTGTTCCAAACCTTTGTTCTCGTTGCAATTTTAGAGCAGTATTGGACATACGAAGCATGCAGAAACTCAAATACATTTGGAAAACCATTCATTTTTTAAAAGACCTACAAATACAAAACTCTACCCTTCCATCCGTAGAAGAAATACAGATCGAAACTTCCAAACAAAAATTGAATGCGGATGTCTATATCCCAAAGGGAAGGAGCCTAGGTACCATTGTCACGATCAATGGACTAGCCCCACTTGGCAATCGCGACCCACGATTCATCATTGTGAATAAGAGTCTACAAAACTTTGGTTTTACGGTCGTTAGCCCCTATTATGAAGATATTTGCAATTTTTACATTTCAAAAGAAAATATATCTCTCATCCGCGAATCTATTGAATGGATATCTTCCAGGGAAGAACTTACCAGTTCCGGAAAGGTCTCCTTATTTGCTCCATCCTTTTCAGGCTCTTTGAGTCTCATCGTCAGCTCCGACAAACGAATGAAACCAATCACAAATGCAATCTGTAGTATAGGTGCCTATGGAAATGTAAAAACGGTGATCCAAAATCTTTTTTCAAACCAAGACTTAGATGAATATGGAAGGATGATCCTTCTACTTAATTTTTTACCTCTTTCGATAGGTGAAAATCAAGAATTATACCAAGCAATACGATTTGCACTCTTGGATAACTATTTCAAAGAGCATGACAAACGTTTGGCCCCCTTTCTTAAAAATATGTCTGAAGAAAATATAACTCTATTCAATCAACTTCGATCACAGGCAGAGACAAGATTATATCACTGGGAAAGGATTTTGGGGAATGGTGGAGAGAGTAAACATCTACTATCGGATTTGTCTGTTTTGGAGCATTTAAAAGAGGTAAGCTCTCCCGTTCTCCTCGTACACGGATATAAGGATGATGTAGTGCCTGCCAGTGAAGCTGACCTAATGGCTGAAGAACTCAAAAAACACCACTCGCTTTGGAATGTATGCAAAACCAATCTCATCTCACATGGTGATACTGGTTTTTCCCTACTCTCACTCATTGAATTGCCAAAATTGATTCGTTCATTTGCATTTTTTTTCAAATATGCGACAAACTAAGCACCTATATTTTGTTAACTGAAGAGGGATAGGCAAGATTGGCTTTGCCGACAACGAGTGAAATGTCATCTCGATACCCTTTTGTAGACCGATGCTCTTCAAGTCTTGCCTCAATTGTTTGGCAAATATCCTCGGGAGATAGTCCGCTAATTTCCTGGAGATCTCTTTCCAATAAGACTTCTCCATAAAGTGTTCCATCTTTCGAAATTTCTTCAAATACTCCATCTGAAAAAAGGAAGAAGGTGAAACTATCCTGTAAGGGAAGAGATACTGACTCAAACTCGCTTTCCTTTGAAAGTCCAATGATCCTTCCATAGGATTGCAGATGATGCCATTGATTTCCATTTCGTAAATACTGAGTAGGATGACCAGCCGAGCTATATACGAGTGTTTTACTGGATAAATCTATCTCCAACAATGCGATCGTACAAAAATATCCTAATTTCTGATAATTCTCGATGAATACTTTGTTGAATTGATTTAATACATCATGCAAGGGAATCGATTGGTACATAAATTTTAACAATTCGGATCGGATTAAAAGTGTCATGAGTGCCGCTTCGATTCCATGACCTGTTGCATCGACTAAAAAAATGCGAAGTTTCTTTTCTTGCAAAGGAACAATACCAAATGTATCCCCTCCTACTTCAGTCAACGGCCGAATCCAAGTAGAAAATTGAATCTCATCAAATTGGAAGTTTTGGGATGGCAACAAATTTCTCTGGATGTTTCCCGCAAAACGTAGGTCTTTTTTTAATTTGTACAGATAGTTTTCAGCCTTCTCTTTGGCAAAGGTGGCTTTTTGATTCTCTTCCAGACTTTTTTGGACAAAGCGGAAGACGATTGTAAAATTGGCAAACAAACCGATCGCTAACCAAAAAACAGTAACAATTGTAGTCTCCTCGGAAATTATATTCTTTGCTATATTTGCAATATAGAATTTGCGAATAAACTCAGTTTCGGCAAAGATACCCATACATAAAGAGGAGATCACAGATACAAATATTGTAAATATCCCAATTCTTTTGTTTTCACTTACAGAAGCAATCGTGGTAAATACAAAATATGATCCTAATAAAGGAGATCGCAAATTTCCGGAAGCTACGATGAGTCCACTAACTACCATTAGATCAATAAATAAAGGGAAGAACATTCGGATAGACAAATTGGAGAGATTTTTGTCCAACAACTTCATTTCGGAAAACATCACCCAAAAAAGACTAAAGATGATATGGAAAAGTAATAATAAACTTAGATGAAAGGAAAGTTCATGAAAAATCTTTAGATAGGATATAGAAACAAAGGAAATCAATATTCTTGCTACATTAAAAATTCGGATTCTATGAACCAAATAAGGCTGCATACCGTATCAATCGAATTGCTTCTTTTTTTTTCACCTATATTCAAATTTTCTTATTTTAAGATTTGATCACAAAATAGTTTCAATTCTTAACTTGGACTCCACCTGATTTAAACCAAATGTTCTATCTTAATCTTGCATTGCACAAAATAAATCTAATTAACGAACAAAATGTCCATCAATTCTAGAAATAGAATCAGATTCATTCTAGAATTTCCTTGACATAGGCGCAAAAGCATATAGCTTTTTCTCGTTTAGGAAACCTAAAGAGGAGCATTTATGACTTTTTCTCAGAGATCTCGTTTTGGGATCGTTGTACTTTCTCTATGCACAATGGTCAATTGCGATGCAATTACAGGTAAAGAGGACGATGACAACCAAACTTTGGTACTGGCATTGGCAGCGATCGCAAGCGCAAATTCAAGTTGCAGTGCAAGCACAAGCACCACCACCTCCACCGTGACTCCCTCTACTGCCACACTCAACGATGCTACAGGCTGTGTGAATGGTGTGGTGACATGTTTGGATAGCAATCTCCCTGCCTGGATCAAAAACAATTTTACTTGTGTGGTTGGATATGTCTCTGGCTCCAACTACGTAATCAAAACCAAAAACCTTCCCAATACCAAAAGTTACTATTACGCAAGTAGAACAGGTGTTACAAGCGCACCCTTATACGAAGCTCTTCCCTCTGGCAATTCGAGTGCTGGTACAAACGTAATCATTGCACAAAACCTTACCTTTACCATCCCGGCAACACCAACAACAGGATCCGGTACAGTCTCAACCCAAGGTGGCCTGGTCGCTATTGGTGTGACGCGCAATGGGCTAGCGATTTATAACAATGCTGCAGCTCCCGGTGATGTTCTCGCCTCAGAAGCGACTACTTTTGATAACTTCCAAGGACACCCACAAAATACAGGAGTTTACCACCACCATGCCGCTGTACCAAAAGTGTGTGATGGAGCAGCGAATACGAGCAATTCAGGTGCATGTAACAATGCTAAGTTGATAGGCATAGCCTTGGATGGTTACCCGATTTACGGTCAAAAAAATGATGCCGGAGTGGCTCCGACCTTAGATTCCTTTCATGGAACAACAGGTACAACCGCAGAGTTTCCGAATGGAACCTACCATTACCGTTATGCTTATGATTCAACTGCTACTATCTATACTCTCATGGGTTCTTTCTTCCGAGGCAATATAGGATCAGTGACCAATAACTAGTTTCTATGTTTCGATACCATTTATATCGTCTATCCCTAGCTAAGGGATGGGCGATTTTCAGTTTGTTTCTCACTCTCCAATGCCAAGCAAAAATCTATGAAGCAACTGACCCAGATCTCCAAATGATTTCTGGTGTGATGGTCCATAAAAACCAATTGCTCTCCGGTATCATTCGCCAATACATCCCAGCGGTGAGTGAGACCCATCTGACTACATTTGACAATGGAATTCAGCATGGAGATTTTACCGTTATCCATGACTCAGGTGTTTTATTGCAAAAAACTCCTTTCAAAAATGGTAAACAAAACGGATATTCTTATACTTGGTTTTTGAATGGAAAGAACAGAAGTTTTTCAGAGTTCAAAAATGGATTTTATGTCAATGACCGTATGGAATGGCATGATAACGGACAACTTGCACTCTATGAAAAGTATACGCCCGAAGGAAAGATTCTAGGAGCTAAAAAGTTCTACCGAGAGGGGAAGATATATATGAATCTTGTATTCCAAGAAGATGGAAGCTCTTACGGACTCCCTGGAAGTAAAGTTTGTAAACCGATCAAAAACAGTGAAGTAAACAATGAAACAAATTAACTTGCTATTTTTGATTTCACTTTGTTCTCTAATTTTAGGGTGTAAGGATAAGAAACCAAATATCGACCCAAACCTAACATTTGTATCCAAACAGATTCCTGGTATCCTACCCTATTTCAAAGGGGCTTTGCTCGATCCCTATTGGAGCGAAGATAGAGATCTTCCCTCAGATCTCAAACGTATCCTGAATCTTTCCTTGGTATCAGAACAAAACAAAACATTTGATTTGGATGAATATCCAAATCATTACAAAATTATAGTTTTCTTTTATGCAAAGTGTACGGGCGTTTGCCCAATGATCACGAGCAATTTGATTCGTTTTTTACCCAAACTCAAAAACCAGAAGAAGCTCATAGTTCTTTCGGTAAGCATCAATCCTGAAGAAGATACAGTAGAAGAATTAAAAAAATACAGATCTCGCTATAAAATTGAACAATCCAATTGGATTTTTCTCACGGGAGATAGGGAGCAGATCCATTCCTTAGCACGCGATCAGTTTTCGGCGGATGTGAAATTTATCAAAGGAAAGTATGACTGGAAAGACTTTGTCCACACGGAAAATGTATTTTTGCTCGATACCCAAAACTACCTCCGGGGGGTCTACAGAGCCAAAGGCACTGGGGATTTAGAGAGACTGGTCGCCGAATATGAGCTATTGGCAGGTAAATAGAGTTTTTTTAGCTTGAAGGCGATCCAAAATTGCAGTACCAAAGAGGTATGAGATCTTTTGCCTTTTTGGTTCTTTTTTTTAGCCTTTCTACACAACTTTTTTCTGAAGAAGTAGCCGTCCTCACCTTTATCCAAGGAAAAGTTTCCTTCATTGCCTCGGGCAAAACTAAAGCCGAATCAGTGAAACTCAACCAGATCTTAAAAGCGGGGGATAGCATCCAGACGGAAAATGGTATATGCGAATTGCAGTTGGCCACACAGGCCACGATCCGCATCGAAAAGTTCAGCCGCATCTTTCTTGAGGACATTCTCAATCCAAAGACAAAACAAACAAAAGTGCGAGCTATGGCTGGAAAATTGTTTGTCAAAGTCCACAAACATGAAAAAACCAAAAATCACCAGCTATCCGTGGTTAGCCCTAGCTATGTAGCAGGTGTTCGTGGGACAGAATTTATAGTCTCAAATCCTGATGAAGGTGGGACCAATCCAGATTTGGATTTGGAAAGCGGAGTATTTGTAAACGAGGGTTCTGTAGCAGTCAGTGGACCAGACAAAAAAGAAGTGATGGTCAAACAAAATGAAGAAATCGTCCTAAAAGGAAAAGATTTCAAGAAACAGATATTAAGTAACTATGCTAAAGAAAAGATGCAGATTTTTCAAAAGCTGAGCCAAATGAAAGAAGAAAATTACCAATTATTTAAAGAACAACATCTAAACAACCAGAAGCTAATGGAAGAAATGAAGGGAAAAACAAATGAATAGCCGATTGTTGATCCTTGTAGCTATCCTTACAATAGGATTGTTTGCTGAACCAAAAGAAACTAAACTCCCTATTTATAAATATGCCCTTCTTGTCTCTCAAGGAACGACGGATGCACTTGAGATCAGCAATCACCTTCGCGGGCAAATCATACAAAGCAAACGAGGAGATTTTATCTACGTATCCGATCCTATGTTTTCAGGTGATGAGAAGCTAAACGTAAATGCAATCATAGAAGAGAAAGCCGAAATCAAAGTAGCAGAAAAGCTGATCTTACTGAAAGACCAAGGTTCGATGACAAGCATTCAATTGTATGATATAGAATCTGGTAACTTGGAATACAAAAACTCACTTCCAAGTTCCATGCATAAAACTTTGTTCCAAGATTTTTATGCGCACATTGACAAAAAGAATATCTACTTAGCTCTTTCGGAAAAAAAATCATCTCCCTCTGCTCCGATTAAAATTACAGCTCTCAAATCAAAATATGTAGCAGGAGAGCCCCTTCGTTTTGAACTTGAGGTTGAAGAAGACCACTATGTGTATGTCTTATTAGTACCCGAATCCAAGCAAGAGGATCCCGTTTTGATCTTTCCCAATTCGACACAGACGGCTAACTTTTTGAAAAAAGGAGAAAAGGTAACAATTCCAGAAAATTTGGGTTCACTTCGTACGGCACCGCCTTTTGGAAAAGACAAAATCAAAGCGTTTGCTTCCAAAGAGGCTTGGGATGAGTTTCAATTCAAAAACAAAAAAGGGGATAGTTTCTTTAAATTGCTTCCTCCTGCTCTAACAAGTTCGAAATCAATCATCGTTTCAGAAGTCACAACTCAGATGCTGAAAGATGTAGAAGTGGCAGAGTGGGAAATTACAATCGCACCCAACTAATCACCAAAGACTTCCGTACTCGTGAGGTAATCTGGCACGCCTACTCCACTGATTCCTCCAACCAGGAGGAGTCTGCCATCCACTAGATTCAGCAAACGATGCCCACGCCTTCCTTGTTTGGTGGCAGGCAAAACATAGGAGTCGATGCCACTACGATTCCATTGTTTTTCCGTTGAAGACAAAACAGAACCAGTTGCGGATGCAATCCCCCCCACTGAAATAAAATTCCTATCAGGAAGGCGAGCTGATGCATGTTCCATCCTTGCTTGGAAGAGGTAAGTGGACACCGATACAGTCATATTGGATTGGTTTAACTTTTGCACGATATCGGTGACAAGTGAGCCAGAACGACCTCCGATCAAAAAAGGATCTCCATTCAAATCAAATTGGCTTGTGAACAACTCTTGTGGGAACACAAGAGAAGGTCCTGTAGTAAAGGACTCAGTTGTGGGATTGAAAATTTCCGTGGTAGTCGTACTTCCGCCCACAATCCAATACATGCCATTTGCCAATCGAATACATTGGTGGTTCATCCTGGCGTTCGGTAGATTGGAAATGGTTTGTATGCTTCCTCCACCAATGGAATCTAAAGTAAGGATCTCAGCTGTACTTACCGCCGAACCCAAGTTTGTTGTCCTTCCGCCAGTGATTAAAATTTTGTTGCTAGAAATCGCACAACTCGCGTGCCCAATGCGCGCCGTAGATAAATTGGGGCCAGCATTCCAAGTTCCCGTGTCTGGTCTGTAAATCGCTGTCGTATTGGTAATGGAGCTTGATAAGTTCGTTGTAAATCCTCCTGAGAGTACGATGCGATCCTCATTTGTTTGCGCAAAACTAGAAAACCGCCTAGTTTGATTGAGAGGACTTACTTCTGTGATCGTACCTAAATTTACATTCCATCTCTCAACAATAGAAAGAGTGGATGTAGAACTGGTATTTTTAATGACTCCCAAACCCCCAATCAGCAAACTATCTCCATTACTTAAGTTTGCGATCGCAAAGTCTCTCTTTCCATTTTGTACGTTAGGTCCATCCTTCCAACCAAATATACGATAGTTTAATTCTCCTTTGATTTCATTCCCGGATCGGTCTTTGATTCCAAGGTAGGACAATCGCAATGTACCTCCAGATCTAGGAAAATCTCCTTGCCAAAAAATTCGAATAGATTGTTCGCTTAACTTTGCAATATTTCGAATCGTGACTGAACCTGAATTGGTTTCTACTTTGTAGTTACTGAGCTCATCAATCCCACTCACAAGCTCATCAAATCGTAAATCAAATTGATTTGTGAAAAAGATGGAAGGATCATAGCTACCCGAGGGATAACTAGCCGTCAAATTCGGACTGAGTGTATCCACATTTACCTTCCAAATAGTTTCTGGAAGCAAAAGGGAGTCTCTATTGTAAATCTCTTTTAAAGTAAGTATCCATTCTCCCGCCAACATGTTCCGATTGGCTCGGACCTTGATTTGGTGGTCAGAGACTCGTATAAACTCAAAATCTTGTTTACGAAGTGTATCTATGGAAGATAAAGAGGTATACTTGAGTTGATTGTCAAGCTTAGGTTCCATGATACGGAAACCAGGCGGGCAAACGATGGAGACTTCTTGCAATTCTTTTACGAATGCCTGGTTGGGAGGGCTCGAACTACATGCTGTTTGGCTGCTATAGGTAGAAAATACACCTAACTCAGCGAGTATTGCATTGCCATTTTGGTCTTGTTTTGGACTCAAAGTACAGGACTGGACTAGAAAACTAAGGATAACAAAAAGTAGAGAAATTCTCTCATTCATAAGAGTATTCCTCGATCTCTTTTACAGGATTTGCCGCAAGGCCTCCAATGACAATTACCTTACCCGATGGCAATCGAATGGTCTGGCTGTCAATCCTAGGAACGAGCATCCGTGAACCTAGTGTAAATCTATTATTGGGAATATCATAATAATCAATGCGCGGAACATAGGTGCCATCAGCTTCCCCGCCGAACAAAATGATTTTTTCTTCAGCAAATGCAATAGGTGAGAATTTGGTTCGAATCGTCGAAAAGGAAGCTGCTAGAGAAAATGCACTTTCATTCTTTAACAGACGTTCTGTGGTAGGCACAGCGCCAAAAGCGAGGATGCGGTCGGAAAACTCCTCCACAAAGAAAGTAGAACGATTGAGACGAAGTTCGTAGCGAGGAACCACAGTAAAATTTCCACTTTGTTCATCAAAAACTTCTGTCTCACGAATGTACTCATCACTTAATATCTTTCGCAATCCACCAAAGGCATAGACATTTCCATCGGCTAACTTCTTGAAGACAAAATCTCTCCTAGGATATTGTAAATTTCCAGTGGAGGACATCGTGTTTGTATTTGGATCATACACTTCAGCTAAATTCGTACTCAAAAATGGTGAGGCATTTTCAATTAATATCCCACCAGCAATCAAGACTTTACCCGAAGCAAGGAGAATGGCTGCGTGGTCCATACGACCTGTGATTAAATTTGGACCATTTGAAAATGTATTTGTAGCTGGATCAAAAATTTCTGTTGTATTGATGGTATCTCCTGCACTCTGACTTGTATTCCGATCACCGCCTGCGATAAAAACTCGGCCATCATTTAACAAGGTTGCTGTGAAACGTCTCCTCCCCGTTGTTAAATTTCCAACGCTAACGCTGGACTTCGTATTAGGATTGTATAGTTCGCAAAGGTTGCTCACACCAGAGCCTGTAACACCTCCGATCGTTAGGATTTGACCAGAGGGAAGAAGAACACTCACAGCCTGGGATCTGGCGGTCTGCATCTCACCAGCAAACTTGAAACCATAGACTTGGAATTGTAGGTTTGGTACTTGCAAAGCATTCCCAGCAGTATCCAATATATTTTGAAAGGAAAGAACCAAGATACCACCAGTAGACGAGGGCAGACCTGTAAAAAAAAGACGGTACAAATTGCCCGAAATAGGGAATACACTTGATAAACGAAGTGTTCCGAGCGATTGACCATTTAAAGAATAGGAGGAAAGAAGATTTGCATTCTGTACGGTCTCATTGAAAGAAACATCCAAATACCCTTGGTTAAAAAAAGATGAATCTAAAATAGTTCCGAATACACTTTGTACGGTTGGTGCCTCTGGATCAAAGTTAACCTCCAATCGTGAGGGATTAAATGATTTGCCAAGCAAACGGGAAACTGATTCTAACTGAACCACATAAGTTCCGCGAGCTAAATCTTTCGGAAGTTGGATTTTAAATTCTGACGCACTTACTTCTTCTATCTTTGCCGTAACGAGATCTCCATTGGACTGGTTTCTAATTTCTAGGAGTGGAATTGTTTGTTTGGTCCATACAGCTTCCGAGCTTCTAACAGCAATCTCACGGGCAGAGATCGCTGAACCTAAGGAAGGATTGCTGGTCAGGAGTATATTGGGAAACAGAAGTCTAGAACCAATCTCTGAAAGGAAAATTTGATCCTGGCCACTTCGCCCACCCTCTAGCAATCCTTGGCATTGGAACAGGAAAAGAGACAATAAAATAGTTACAGACTTCTTACTGCGCAATTTGCAACCTCTGTGCCGGTTGGTTACCAGTTAAGATCAAAATATCACGATTACCGAGGGTATGCACCGTGGTGCAAGAACTACGGTAAGGAAGTGTACCAACAGTATATACCTTAGAATTACTCAGATTTAAAGATTCAATACTGGAGGCAAAGCCTGAATCTGTATTCCCTCCGATGGCAAGGATTTGGTTTTGGTTCCAAAACGAAAAACCAGCAAAGTATCTTTGTTCCGTGAAGTTAGCTAAATAAGTATTGGAACCATCGGCATTGATCCTTTCGATGGCGGTGATTTTATCTAGATTCCCACCACCTAAGACATAAAACTGATCTGCACCGTCTCTCAGTAGGCTATGGAAACGTCTGGTATTTGCCAAAAGGACAGGGTGTTCCGTGCTCGCAGTAACTGAAGAAGAATCATAGTATTCAAAGGAATTGGAATGAAAACTCTGGCTTCTGATACCTAAGGTCACAAGTATCCTTCCCTTAGAATCTGTCCCTACTTCCAATCCATCCCGACCAATTGCAATTTTCTTTACATTCACAAAATCATTAGTAGACGGATCAAAACGGTCGACTCGATCCAAATACGCAAGGGAGTTGGCGGCAGAGGGATGGCCTCTTCCCCCTAGGATATATAAAAATCCATCTCCTGCCCAAGCTGATTTATGGCCTGCGCGGACTTGTGCAGGTAGCATCCTTCGCACAGGTGCCACAGTACCAGAAGGATCAATCAATTCAAAATCAGATAGATAATTAGCTAAATTGCTACCAGGACCGAGAAGACCTGCCACTACAATGATCCGACCATCTGACAGTCGATTGGCGGTAAAATCGGATCTCTTTTGGTTCAAAACTTGAGGAAATACAGTGAATTGATTGGTAGCTGGATCAAAAATTTCTATCGAGGACAAAGTGTCTTGGGGACTAGAATCGGGTATGATGCCCCCAATGATCATTACCTTTCCATCACTCAGAGTTACCAATCTAGGGTAACAGCGAGCTACATTAAGAGAGGGCAATATATTTACCTTGGGTTGGAAATAATTGAATGCTTTGTTTTGTAATTCCCTACCAGCAAAATCTTTTATATTGCTAATCGAAAATTGCAATCGATCGAAGGATCTTTGGGGTTTGCCCGACAATACAAGTCGGTAGCTTTTACTACTTAAGGAAAGTACATTAATGATGGTAACATCTGAGGAAACCGGTGCCGAGAATGAATAATTGCTTTTAAGACTAGCCCCTTCTACCGGCTCTGAAAAGGTCAGATCCAAAAACCCATCGTCTAAAAAAACAGGAAAGTCTCCTTCTTTAAAATTTAAAGTGACCGTTGGTGCACCTTGGTCTATCACATAACTAAAGATAAATTCTCTTTCTTCTTGGCCAAACCTTCCCAAAAAAGTAGTCCGTTTGAGTTTGATGCGCAAAAGTCCTTCTTCCGCCTTTCCTGCCAATGCCAATCGATATTCTTTTGTACTTACTTGCTCAAAAGACTCAAGACTTAGGCTACCTTTCGCCTCCCCATCTATTTCCCAATCGGATTTGCCCAAGGGTCGCAAAGGTTCCATTGGCAAAAATATACGTAGAGATGGTAATTCATTTAGAATTGAACTGATTTGAGGTTGAGAGCTTGCCTCCATTGAGGCTCCTAAACCCAAAAGTTCTGTTAATACAACTGTTTGGTTGGGATTAGAGGAACAGCTCAAAGATAGAGCAAAGCAAAAGAGGGTTAAATGTTTAAAACCTAATTTCATAGGAGGCTTCGTACCTGTGATTTCCAAGGGCCATGGGATAGATTTCAGATCTAGCCTCTCGAGTCATGTAAAACGAAAACCTTTGTTTTGGTTCTTCTGCAACTTTGGGGAACAGAGCTAAATCGGCAATGTTCCAGAAATAAAACAAGCCAAACAAAAGACTGGAGGTTTCGAAATTGGATCTTGCTTCGTTTAATGCTCTTTCTCTTGGTTCTAATAGGATAGAATTGATTACAAAAGATTCACCAAACCTTGTGCTAGGCGGGAGACCAACAAAGGAATCATAATTTTTCTTTGCGTCTTGGTATTTTAAATAGGAATCCAAAGTGGCAAGCAACAAAACACCTGCGATTCCCATATAAACCTTTCCCTTAACCTCTGAGCCTTGGTAGTATTGACCCCAACCAGGAAACAATAGTGAACGAACGTAGATGGACTCCCGTGCATATTGGTTCACTGGCACATCTGCCAAACTAACTTCGGGATTAGTAGAGTAAGTTAAGATCAGATCTCCAGATTTTTCTCCAATGTACTTTGTATACGGTTTCTGCTGCTTGTTTTTTCTCTGAGACCAATCTTTTACAGCAGCTGTGATATAGTTTTCTAGTTCACTAAAACTAACTTGTGTATCTCGGTTGGCATCGGCCCTCCCCTCCAAACCGTAGATCAGATATTTTGTGAATACACCATAAGAAGTTTCATCATCTTCATAACTGAAAAAGCCTGCCTTTGTGCTATACAAAATGGCAAAAATCTCCGAACGAGAAAGGCCGCTCTCTAACAGAGAATTGGCGGATGCATTCTTTGAAGTGTACATGGAATCTCGGCAAGCATCTAGAACTAAAAGTGAATTCTTAATTCCTTTCTTGGATATCTTTTCTGCAATCAAATCTACAGAGAGCGAAGAATTAAATGGTTTGGATAAAACAGTATCTTGTGTAAGTAGAAAACCTTTTTCTTCATAATCTGAAACGCCATGGCCTGAGAAGAAAAAAAGAAAGACGTCATCCGGGCCTGCTTCCACAAGTAAGCTATCTAGTTTTTCTTCGATGTTCAATTTGGTAGGAAAAAGTGAATCAGGGTCTTGTTTTGGATCAATCTCATCGGTCATGACCACGACAGAATCAAACTCACCATTCTGGATTAAGATTTTGGCTAGGCCTTTCGCATCATTTCTCGCCTTTCGGAGATCAGAAAGGCCTACATCTTTGTACTCATTGATGCCAACCAAAAGGGCAATCCGTTTGCCTGATTTTTGGTCTGTTAGAACTCCCTTTTTCCTTGGTTCTGCGCTAGACGCAAATGACCAGGCACAAAGGAAAAAAAGAGCAGCAATGGAAACAGGTTTGTTCAAGGGAATTACCAAACTTCTAGCTTGATTCTCTACTTGTCGTTTTTTTTTCCACCAAATCTTGCAAAAGGATTCGGAGACATATATAATAAAGCAATGCGCATGAAACTCATTGTTACACTCGTTCTAGTCCTACTGCTCTCTACAAATATTCTTTGCAAAAAGAAAGAAGAGAACTCCAATGATTTGCTGATATTAGGTGTTCTCCTATTGAGATCCAATACTGCCGCCTGCAATCCAAGGTCTGGTTTTACAATTTGTATCCCCCAAGGGATAGCGGAGTAAACGATGCGTTACTTACTTATCCTTATCTTCATCCTTGGCTCCTCCCTTCGGTTCAGTGACAAAGCTTTCCAAAAAAATTGGGAAAGAGGTCTACCGATTGACATTGGCTCTTTCTTGCGTTTAGATTTTGGCACTAACCCGATCTATGCCGATGCAAATGCATGGGGCTTTGTGCGGCAGTCCGCGACTTGGGCAAGAGGCAACTCAAACCTAATTGATCTCCTGATCGCTGGCTTAAAAAATGCAGGTTATTTCAATTCCACTGCACCACTCAGCCAAACGCTCACCAATATCCAATTGGATGGACTCGGAAGCACCACGATTCGACTAAAGATCAACCAACAAGCAAGTCCCATCTCAGGGATCACTTCCTCCGCCTATGCAGGGACAAAGGCTTTCAATCATTTTTTAGAACTAACAAAAACAGGAAACGCAAGTCCCAGCCTCCAATTGTTCTTTGATGATCCAAACACACTCTTGGGAAATGATGGAGCTCTCATCTATTACAAACTAGGTGACTTTAATTCACCTAACTTTGCAAATGTGGGATCAGTCATTACTGAAAGTTATACTGCAAACGAATCAAGCTATGGTACAAAATTCCAATCCTACACCTGGAAGAACGGTCCAGAAAATGCAACTTGGCCGAGTGATATCGGGAGAGTCGTTTTGACCGAAGTGGATTCTGGAAAACAGCTTTGCTTTCGATCGGTTGTTCGGATGAAATTTAGTAAACTTGTGGCGATCAACCCAAGCCAAACGACAAATCTTAACAACCTCAAAACAGTCTGTGGTGGCAGTGACCAAATCTACTACGGGCTTGCGTACATGCAAAAGTTTGCGAGCCCTTTCTATACGACGGCAAAGGCAAGCATCTCCGCCTTGGCATCAAATTCAACATTTCCCGAAACCATTTGTAACCTATCTTCTAGTATTTCGGGAGCTAAACTTTCCTATGGAATTTTTGATGTGAATGGATTTGTTAGAGATGGTCTACGAGCAGACGAGGTTCCAAGCACTTACCCGAGTCCGACAGTAGGTGGAGCGGATTTTATGTCAGTGGATGAGGCGTTTTCGAGAACAGGAATCGATGCCTCTTCGAGTTTAGGCGCAGGAAAACCGGCTGCAAGGGTTTACGAATACACAAGTAAAAACTTCTTGGATAGTTTAGCAGGCAGTGAAGGCGATAAAATCAACTTTAAGACAGTAAATTAAAGATTTGTTCTGGTGAGTGCGTTGGAAAGAACCACACCCGACAAGCTCATCAGCTCCAGTCTCACGTATGTCTTTACATTTTCAAGAGCTAGCTTCGACTTGTTCGTATCGGAATCAATTTTAAGATACTCACCGTTTTCTCCGATCCATCTAACTTCAATATAGCGCTCTTCAGATGTTAGAGTAATCTCACTACCTTCGATTTTAATTTGGGGAACGAGCGGGTCAGTAGCGTCTGCGAAGTGTTTCTTTACGCAGAAGAAAGCGCCAGCTTCCAGGTCTGTATGGATGTTAGTTTCATTGGTATGTGTTTTTGGAAAGACAAGGTGGCGTTTGAATCCTTCTCCTTTCCTCCCTCTTTGCAGTAAGACGGTTTGCAGAAGGCTTTTCCACCACGGCTGGTCTAAGGTCTTTGTTACTGACTCAGGAAGGTAGTGCATATCATCTGAAGACATGCAGTGCACATTTCTTCCTTGGCTCAATAGATGGTCTAGTACTTTGGTATCATCCCCAAATGGAGAAAATACTTCTATCGCATTGTAATGGTAAATTTTGGACAGGTCCTCTCTCGTATATGCATCGTGAAGCTTCGGATGGGATACAACCACATAACTTCCTGCTTCTCTCATCTTCCGAAATGTCCAACTCACATTCTCCCGACTCGCATAGATAGGAAAATAATCAGGAATGCTTTCTCGTCCTCCAAAAGCCAATGCATGTCGCTTGCGTACATTCAATCCCCATTCATAACCTGAGACGGACCCAAGTTTTGGATTTTTTGTACTAAAAAATTCTGAATAGTCAGTAAAACCTAATGCTGTATACCCTTGGCTCGAATAAGCGAATTCTATGTCTTGGCGACTGTGACGTTCTGGCGTGTACCATACCTCAGAAGAGTGCAAATGCAATGCAACTTTCTCTTGGCCCAAAGACCAATCATCCTGTCCATAAGGGTTATGTAAGTGAGCTCCCGAAAATGGCTTTAGAGCGGGCAATGGCTCCCGTAAAAAGGCAATCGCGAAGCCTTGGAATATAGCCACCTGCATCGCAAACATCGGCACAACAAAAGATAAAAGTACCCAACGGCGTTTTTTATAAATGCTTTGGAACACTTTTTCCTTTTGAATCTTTGCCTCTTGCAGAAACATAGATTTAGTATCTAAAAATTGTGTTACAATTTGATTGCAGGATCGTTACAATATTGAAACCATAGGATGCAAATTCATTCTAGGCAAAAGACTGCTTACATTCATATCTAGTGATTCATGAGCCGAATCACCTTCGCTTGGAAAGCCACAGTCCTATCATTTCTATTATTTCTCTGTTTTTCAAATGGCCCTCTGTATGACCAAGATGAGGCTGCTTATGCAGGTTTTTCGAAAACTATGTTGGGATCAGGGAATTATATCCTTCAAGAGTTTCCGTTTTCCTTACCACACAGAAAACCTCCTCTGCATCTATGGATCACATCCCTTAGCTTCCAAACTTTTGGAGTGTCTGAGTTAAGCTTAAGGATATTTCCTGCTTTGTGGATTAGCCTCTGTCTTCTCTTAACCTACTTATCCGCAAAACAACTCTTCACCGAAAAAATAGCACAACTTAGTTGGCTGATCTTATTTACCTCCCTCTATTTTCCCATCAATGGAAAGATTGCTCTGGTTGATCCACTTCTTGTTTTCTGTGAGACTTTGGGATTTTATTGTCTACTAGTACTAGTAAAGGATAAATCAAAAAATAAACTTCTGTATACATTTCTATTCTGGGTATCCATACTCATGGGCGTATTGACCAAAGGTCCGCCCATCTTACTCTATTTAGGTGGTATTTGTTTTTTCTTTCTTTGGCAAAAGGAAACGAGAAGTTTAGTATGGTCTCTACAACCTTGGTTTGGACTTCCTTTGGCACTCTTACCTTTTTCGATTTGGGTTTATTTTGTTTGGCAAGAAACAAATGGCGAGATGATCCAATGGATGTTTGAGTGGTATGTACGGAGAAGAGCGACTGATCCCGTTTTCGGACAAAGTGGTCCGCCGGGAACTTACTTTCTTTTATTTTGGATCACACTTTTCCCGTGGTCGGTCTTTTTCCCACTATGGTTGAAACAGCTTTATAGAAAACGCTCCGAGTTTAAGGCAATCTTCTTGTCCAAGGAAAGTTTTCTTTTATTTTCTGCACTCTTCTTTGGTTGGTTTTTGTATGAATGGATGCAAAGTAAACTCCCCTCTTATCCCTTGGCAGCATATCCCATTCTTGCCATTTTACTTGCCAAATTCTTACATGAATCAGTCCCAAATGTTTGGATTCAGCGCGTTTTCTATTTTGCCTTGGCACAAACTCTATTGCTGCACCTTCTCGTAGCTCCTATCTTAAATGAGAAACGCAAAGACACGCAAGTTTTGGCAAAATCTTGGAAGCAAAGTTTAACAAAGACAGAGGCTATCTATTCATTTAAGAACTATGCTCTGCCTAGCCTTGCTTTCTATTTGGATACACAAATTCAAGTGGTAGCAGACTTTTTGGAATTTCAATCTCTTCCCAAAGGATCTATCGTTCTCATTGACTTGGACAATTATATGCTCCTTTCGCAATGGGGGAAAGGATATAAAGTATTGTCAGAGGCAAAATCAGTTTGGGCTTATGACCGAAACAAAACTATCCAACTTTTGCTCATACAGATAGACTAAGGGAAAGATTGAAAAGCTTTTCCTATTGCCGATATGATTTCTGTCAGCAGAGTGACATTGAGACTGCTTAAAGTGTCTAAGCATTAGGAGTATCTATGTTTCCAGAGTTCAAAGAAGATGACCTGAAAGAAAAGGAAATTGCAATCTACGAAAAAATCAAAAGCAATAAAAAACGTATCCAAGAGCTTCTAGACAACAAAATCTATACCTTTGCCTCTTTTCTTGGCCCTTACCAAACGATTCAGACCGAACTGTCTGACCTTAGTACAGAAATTTCACATGTCAACTCAGTGAAGAACAGTGAAGAATCGCAAACGATTTACGCAAACATCCTTCCGAAATTAACAGAGTATTATACCGACCTTGCACAAAATGAAGATATCTTCCAAGCACTTTTAAAAATTGAATCAGAGGATACCACTCTCAATCTAGAGCAAAGCAAAGTATTAAAAAATGAAATTCGTGATTTCCGATTAGCTGGGGTCGGCTTAGAAGCAACGAAAAAATCCCGCTTAAAAGAAATTAACATCCGCTTGTCGGACCTTTCCAATCAGTTTTCCCAAAATGTCCTAAATGCGACAAATGCTTTTGAAATGATTTTGGATGAAACTGAAGTAGACGGTATGCCAGAATCCGAAAAACGATCCGCTCGTACCGAAGATGGTCGGTATAAATTCACTCTCCATTACCCAAGTTATATCTCTTACATGACCTATGGACCGAGTCGTGAAAGAAGAGCTGAGTTATATAAGGCTTCCGTGACAAAAGCTCCAGAAAATGGCAAGATCTTGGAAGAAATTCTCAAACTACGAAAGGAGGAAGCAGAACTCTTGGGCTTTGCCTCATTTGCACAGCTTAGCCTAGCAAGTAAAGTTGCGGAAAGCCCAGACCAGGTTCTGGAATTTTTGACAAAGTTAAATGTTAAAGCAAAACCCGTTGCCTTGAAAGAATACCAAAGATTAAAAGACTTCGCTTCCGAACAGGGAGTCTCCGAGCTTCAAGCCTATGACCTTACCTACTTCTCTGAGATGTTGAAGAAAAAACTCTACCACTATGAAGAAGACAAATACAGACCTTATTTAGAAAAAGAAAGTGTAGTCCAAGGTACATTTCAATTCTTATCCTCTCTTCTTGGGATACAATTTAAACAGGCAGATACAAGGGTTTGGCACCCTTCTGTCCTTTGTTATGATATCATCATAGATAAACAAACTCGCGCTAGGCTATATTTAGACCTAGAAGCCAGAAAGGAAAAAAAAGGGGGGGCATGGATGCACAATTGGAAACCCCATTTCATCACAGAAAACAATGAAAAAATTTTACCTATTGCCTTTGTGGTAGGTAATTTCCCCGTTGCCCGAGAAGATGTCCCTTCCCTACTAAAACCTTCCGATGTGGTCACTTTATTTCATGAATTGGGACACGCCTTACACCACCTACTTTCACAAGTCGGTGAGGCATTTGTAAGTGGTGTGAATGGTGTGGAATGGGATGCGGTTGAATTTCCCAGTCAATTTTTGGAAAATTTTGCCTATGAACCTAAGGTATTAGATTTGTTCGCCAAACATTACCAAACGGGAGAAAAAATCCCAAGAGAGTTTATAGAGACAATGGTAGAAGCAAAAAATTTCCAATCTGCCATGGCAGTTGTCCGTCAATTGGAATTTGCAATCTTTGACATGAGAATTCATCTGGATGCTCCGGACGAAGAAGGCGTACAAAAAGTGTTAGATGAAGTCCGAAAGGAAACTGCCGTCTTTACAACTCCTTCCTATAACAAATTCCAAAATTCATTTTCGCATATTTTCGCAGGTGGATATGCTGCCGGTTACTATTCCTACAAATGGGCTGAATTGCTCTCTGCGAATGCATTTTATAAATTCGTAGATGAGGGAATCTTTTCGGAATCCCTAGCTGAAAAATTCAGAAAATGCATCTTGGAAAAAGGTGGTTCTGAATCGGCCATGAAACTATTCAGAGATTTTTATGGGAAGGATCCGGATATCGAAGCCTTACTTCGCTTAAATGGAATCGCTGCTTAAAGAAAGGATCACATCTTTATAGCTCTCCAAACTATCATTTGATTTAAGGAGAGCTCTTGTTTTCCTATCTTTATCCAAAACATAAACATAGGTAGAGTGGTCTATGGTTTGCCCATCAGGGTTTGCTTCTACATAGGCGGCATATTTTTTTACCAAAAGATTGGTAGTGCTTTCATTGAAAGAAAGTCCCGTAGCATCTTTAAAATAAAATTCGATATACTTTTGTGTGACATTCGAATCATCTCGTTTAGGATCAATCGAGATAAATACCACTCTGAATTTGATGGTATCAGGTAATTGATTGCGTACTGATTTTATTTTTGTCAAAAGATTGGGACAAAAATCAGGACATTGTGTATAACCAAAAAATACAAGTAGTACGGGCTCAGAGTAATTTTTCAAACTGATCACCTTACCCGATTTATCCGCATACGAAAAATCGCCTCCAATTGGCAATGGTGCCAAATTGATGTTAGGCTTGCAGGTAAAGAACAATAGAAAGAAGATTAAGTTAATGTATTGTCGAAAAGATTTCATTCAACGATCGCCTCATAGGATTCTGATTCACCCGTTTCAAAAACGAATGAGAGTGGGAGTCTATCTCCTTTCTGTATGTTCCGCTTCCTACCCAAAAGCATCAAGTGGGTTCCGGAAGGTGAAAATGTGAACACACTGCCTGGTGGAATCGAGAGGGGAAGATTCACCTTTTTCATCCGCATCACCGCCCTCTCATCGATCTGACTCTCATGCCACTCTACCAATTGGAAATCCTGGATATGGATCCCAACCAATTTGGCTTCCGCTTTCACTTTGGGTGCCCAAGTCCCATAGGCGACAGAGAGGGTCACACCCTCTGGGACAGACCGAACTTGGAATGCATTGGTCTGGTTTTCAGGGTTCAGCTGTATCTTTGTGCAGGAAAAAGACAAAATGACTTGAAAAAGCAAAAAAATTGCCATTCTTTTAGAGATTAACGTTTTGAAACGAAGAGGATTCATGAAACTATTGGGGAAATGGCTAGCCGCCTTGCTCATCATCTTAACTTCCTTCCTACTTTCCACTTATGAATGGAGGATTCCAGAATACGTCTATGACCAATCTCAATCCTTCGCCAATTTTGACGAGTATTACCAAAAAGAGTTAGAAATTAGTGCCAAGGAAGGGACGCGTAAAGACAACGAAGAACGCCTCATCCGTTACTCCCCAGAAAAAACTCCCATAGCAATCCTTTACATCCATGGTTTTGGGGCAAGTCGCATGGAAGGCGAAGAGGTTATCAACCAAGTAGCGGAACGATTCCAAGCAAACCTATATTATGTGAGGCTTCCAGGCCATGGAACAAATGTAGAAGACCACAAAAACACGGAATTCACACGTTACCTTCAAGATGCCGAAACGGCACTTCTTCAGTCCTCAGAACTTGGAGAAAAACTAGTACTTGTGGGAACAAGTATGGGTGGACTCATTGCTACTTACCTGGCGGGCAAACACCCGGACAAAGTGGACGCACTTGTCCTTGCATCCCCTTTTTATGATTTTACAACTGCCGATTCAAATGTACTTCGTTTTTCTTGGGGGGTGCCTCTGATCCATACTTTGATGGGAGAGATCCGAAAGTCAGCAGAGCAGGATCCTAACAATGAGTCTTACCTCTACTGGTACAGAGACCAATACTATGCTTCCGTGAAACATTTGATGAACCTAAAACGATTTGTAGAAAAGGAAGATTCACTCTCCAAAATCCAAGACCCCACTTTACTTTTTTATTTTTATGAAAATGAGGCAATCCAAGATAGATCTGCTTCTGTAAAAGCAATGTTAAGTGCTTTTGAAACGATCAAAAAAAATGAGAAAGCATCGGAAGTCAGCCATGCTTTTCAGGTGGTGAAAGGTGATCACATTCTTTTCTCTAAACATGTTAAAGTGGAACAGTCTGAAATTTTAAGTGAGCTAGTGAGTTTTATTTCAAAAGCAACGGGCGCAGAACCTGTAGATCTAAAGAAGGTCAAAAGAAAGTAAGATCGATTCATAGAGTTCTTCAATGGATATTGGTTTTGTCCGCACCAATATCCTTTCCTCTTCTAAACTCTCATCTGCAAGACCCTCCGCATTGCCAGTATACAATACGGCAACGAGATTGGGATTGATCTGCTTTAACTTACGCAATAGGACCAATCCGTTCATTTCCTTCATTCTGTAGTCAGAAAGTACAAAATCAGGTAAACTTTCACGGCTTGCTTGCAAGGCAGCAAAGGCTGAAGTAAATAGTTTTGGTTTTATATTTTTTAACGAAAACACCATCGCCAGCGAATCTAAAGAAGGTTCATCATCTTCAACAATCCAGAATTCTTTTTTGGATAAAAACTCCCAATTGTCCTCCGATTTTGAAATGTTTCCATTGGAAGTGCCTAGATGTTCGGGATGGATGGAAGCCACAAGAGGGAGAAGGATTTCAATTTCTAATTCCTCGTTACTCTTTTTCTTGAAGTGGAGTTCTCCAAACCAATTTCTCACATAACGATTGATCAATGATAGTCCTGACCATTGCGTTTCATCTTCTTCAAAAAATGATTTTGAAAAATCAATATCTGTTCCTATTGTATTTGCATCCACTCCAAAAAGAGAGATTTGGATGAGGACAACATTTGGTTGCAACTCCTCCGCTTCTAAGCCGCGTAAGGAAGTTTTGATTTGTGCAACCCCTTCTCCATCTTTTTTCCAAACACAGAGTGAGCCGGATACAATCTCTCCTAAAATCTTTGTAATCCGTACAGGATCCACTTTTACCCAGAGAACATTTTCTTCTGCCAGTTGGAATTGGAGGTCTACATTCTTGGGAGCATCAGCAACGAGGATAGGAATGCTTGACTGAATGATGGCGGAAAGATCAACAATGGTAATGACCTCAGATTCATTGATCTTTGAAAAGCGAATGATTTTATGGATCATCGACCTTGCACTTGATGCAGCTAAATGGATTTTATTTAAGTAGGAAAGTAGTCTCGATTCTTCTTCTGCAATTTCTTCTTTGATGAGAAGTGTCTCTTTACCTAATTGTGAAAAAACATGGATTGGTTGTAGGTAGTTGTTTAAATCATGTGCTAAGTTTGCAGCTAAATTTCCAATGGTTTCCATTTTCTGTGAGTGCAATTGGTAGGATTCCATTTGTTTTTTTTCGGTGAGGTCATCCAAAATCACATAGTAAAAATCAGGTTTTCCTTGGACGTTTCGGAACGTATTAATCCTTCGATAGATGTTGATCTTTCTTCCATCTTTTCTTGTTAAGGTTGCTTCACCTATTTCTAACTCGTTCTGGTGAACATTAAAATATTCTAATTCTTCTTCTTTTAAAACTTCTCCTTTAACTCGTTTTAAATTCAATTCGGTTAAATCTAGTATGGAGTAGCCTGTAATCTCAGCGAACTTTTTGTTGATCCTAAAATACCCACCTTCCCAGTCTTGCAGTGCCATTCCAATTGAGGAATTTTCAAACAATCCCAAAAAGAGTCTCATCTGCTCCTGGACGTTTTCCTCTGTCACTTTTTCGATGGTTGTTTCATGGACAAAGCCTATGATCAAAGGTCTTTCTGAAATCTGACTGAGACGCACAGGTTTAATGAGAAAATGAAACCATTGCAAATGGCTAGAGCTCGGAAATTCAAATCGAATCTGCACAGTCTTCGGTTCCATAAATCCGACTGGTAGTTGCAAAAGTTCGGTCTTCCAAAGATGGGCATCTTCAGGATGTACTACCCCGTTCAAGGAAGAGAGTGAAGATGGGGACTCTTTTTGCTTGGCCAGAAATGTCTTCTGGAAAGAGGGATTTGCATAGAGGATTCGTAAAGATTCGATCTCTGCTAAAAAAATGCCCCCGTCCCAAACTTCGGGTAAGAGAGTAAAGAAATCCATCATTCCGCTTGCTTCCATTGCCTTTTTCCGATTTTATGTATCTGAGAGGAAATTATGATCCAGATTCCAATTTCATTCATTCCACCGCTTGCATTTTTCAATTTGGGACCATGGGAAATTGCACTTATTGTTTTTTTGGCACTCCTTTTCTTTGGGGGCAAACGCCTACCTAGCTTAGCCAAAGACCTTGGCTCCGGCATCAAAGAGTTTCGAAAATCACTTATGGGAGAGCCTGAATCGGACAACCGTTCGCTCCCTCGAAATGAAGAAGTGACAGAAAAAGAAATCCCAAAAACAAAAAAGAAAAAAGCATAGGGATACGCTTTGGCTGCCAAAAAACAGAGCTTGCCTCCTCCCCAGTTACCTCCAGAGGAATCCGAGACTCGGGAAAAATTTATGACCCTTGGCGAGCATTTAGAAGAGCTCCGCCAAAGGTTGATCTATTCGATTCTCGTCATCTTCACCTTTATGGTGATCACCTTATACTTTGGAAGTGAAATCCACAGCCTACTGATATCTCCCTACAAACATGTATTAGGTGAAGATGCTCAATTCTTTCAGATCCAATTGATGGCTCCTTTTGTGATCTATTTAAAGACCTCATTTATGCTTTCTGTTCTAGTTTCTCTTCCTATCCTACTCTATATCCTTTGGGGCTTCATTGCACCAGCAGTGGATGTTAGGACAGAAAAGTGGGGAAAGTTTATCATTCTCTTTTCCACGGTTTTGTTTTGGGCGGGACTCGCTCTTTGTTGGTTTACCGTATTTGAAAATTTCTTACGTGTATTTTTGGTCGTATTGAGGCCTGAAGGTATTCAACCCTTTCTACCCATTGATGAATACTATGACATATTCTTTAATTTACATCTGGTATTTGGAGCTTCCTTTGAATTGCCGATAGTATTGATCCTTCTTGGCCGACTTAGGATTCTCTCATCTAGTTTTTTGCTTAGACGCTGGCGAGAAAGTGTTCTGATTATTGCCCTTGTCTCTGCGGTGCTTTCACCAGGACCTGATGTTTTTTCGATGATGATGTTACTTCTACCTCTCACCTTTCTTTTTTTTCTTTCTGCATGTATCATGCTGGTAATGGAAAAAGCAGATTAAGATATGTATTTAAACAAAATACATTTGCGAATTAAAATCCCTTTTGTTTTATTCATTTTTGCTTTTTTCCTATTCATCAGTCAATTCTTGATTGGAGAATTCATTCTTCGAAATTTCCAAAATCCCGCAGGTAAAGAACAACTCTCCGTACGATTATTAGGTGTTTATCTCTCCTTAGTCTACTCTGGAGTGATGGCAGGTCTTTTATATTTCCTACTTGGTTTTGTATACCGCAGTTTCAAAAAAGCCGCCGCTGAGATCCAAGAGACAGATCTTGACCATCTCCCAGAAGAAAATACTGAAGAAGTGGAATTTTTGCGAACCTTGAAACGATCTCTCTTCCAAGCGCAAAGTACCGCTGAATTTCATGTTGAGTCGACCAAACAACAGTGGGAAGAGCAGAAATCTATGTTCATCCATCGCCTTTTACCTGATCGGAATTTGGAAAAAATTTCTGGTTGGGACATTTCTATATTCCCCAGTCTCATCCAGACGATCCATAATGATTACATTCATATCATCAAAACTACCGATGGCTTTGTTGGAATACTCGCAGGTTTTGTTGAAACGACTATTCTAGAATCCTCTCAGAAATTATTCATCCATGGACTTTTGAGTGCACACAATCATTCTCATTTATCAACGGTTAGTTTGCTTGAGAAACTAGAGGATAGTTTGCATCTACTAAGTTTGAATCAATTAAAACTCAGCCTATTTGGCATGGGCGAGGAGAGGGACAAACTTCATTTTTATCATTTTATGGATATGCCGATTTTCCAATTTTCTAAACAAGGCATCCAAGTCATAGAAGGTTCCGGAGATGATTCCTGGCATGCTCTGCACCCACACCATTTGTCCATTGCGGATGGCATAGAAATCGGAGACTACCTTGTTTGGGGAACAGATAGAGCCCTAAAAGAATTCTCCATGACTTCCTTTGAATTGATGGAAGAATTTGTAGACTACCTTTTAGATCTCCAACCTGAATCAAGCCGAAAAATGTTACTGGCGATCGCAAAAAAACTTTCCGAGCTTGGGAAACAAAAAAATTTAATACACCCTTTAGATAATTTAAGCATAATAGTAGTTAGGCGGACACGGTAATGATTCAATTAACATTTCCCAAAGGTTTTGTTTGGGGTACTGCAACATCTTCCTACCAAATAGAAGGTGCCTTCAACGAAGACGGCAAAGGCCTTTCTAACTGGGATGTATTTACCAAAAAAAAAGGAAAAATCAAAAATGGAGAGCATGGCGATATCGCCTGCGATCACTATCATAAATACAAAGAAGATATAACCTTAATGAGGCGACTAAACATTGCTTCCTATCGTTTTTCCATTTCATGGCCACGGGTGATGCCTAGTGGAGTCGGTTATGTAAACGAAAAAGGTTTGGATTTCTACGAGAGACTTGTTGATGAACTTTTAAAACAAAACATACAGCCTTTTGTTACCCTTTACCACTGGGACCTACCTCAAAGCTTAGAAGAAAAGGGAGGTTGGTTAAACCGTGAGACGGCCTATCATTTTGCTGACTATACGGAAGTTATAGTGAAACGACTAGGAGATCGAGTCAAACATTGGATCACATTGAATGAGCCTTGGATAGTCATGTTTGCCGGTTATATCTACGGCGCACATGCACCTGGGAAACGAAAGCCATTTTCAGCATTTAAGGTAGCACACAATCTACTCCTTGCCCATGGCCTTTCGCTTTCGCGAATTCGCAATCTATCACCAAAATCAAAAGTTGGGCTTACAAATGCTCTCTCACCTGTCTATAGTTATCGTTTGGACAAAGAGACAAAGGCAGTTAAACGAGCAAATGCTCTCATGAATCAGTTATGGTTGGATCCCATTTATAAGGGAGTATATCCGGAAATTCTACGTTCAGAAGTGGAGTCACATAACAAAGGTAATCTGAAAGATGGCGATATGGAACTTATATCAAAGCCAAGCGATTTTTTGGGCGTGAACCATTACTCGAGGATGATAGTAAAACCATTCCCCATTCCACTATTCCGATTTTTACCTATTTTGCCTAAATCACCAAAAGCAGAATTTACGACCATGGGCTGGGAGATATACCCTGAAGGTTTTTATGATCTTTTGGCTTGGATTCAGAAAGAATACAAGAACCCCAATGTATACATCACTGAAAACGGAATCAGTTTAGACGACCAGTTGGCCAATGGAAAGGTAATGGATCCGACTCGTATCCGTTATATGAAGGATTATCTTCTCTCGGTTCTAAGGGCCATAGAAGGTGGTGCCAATGTAAAAGGTTACTTTGTCTGGTCTTTTCTCGACAATTTTGAATGGCAAGAAGGCTACGCAAAAAAGTTTGGTATTGTGTATGTAGACCGAAAGGATCCAAATCTACAGCGCACACCCAAGGAAAGTGCCCGTTGGTATGCAAAAGTGTGCAAAGACAATGGTTTTCAATTTTGAAGCACTTGCTTTTTTTTGAAATCAGGCTATAGTCTTTGCCATGCCAGAAATCAGTGTTGTTATCCCATCTCTCAACGAAGAAGAATATTTACCCATCCTCCTAGAATCTCTAAAAAAACAAACCTTCCGCGACTTTGAGGTGATTGTAGCGGATGCTGGCTCCAAGGACAAAACAGTCGACATAGCTAAAGAATACGGTGCCAAGGTAGTGGCAGGCGGGATGCCTGGGCCTGGACGCAATCGAGGGGCTGAAGTTGCTTCCGGTGATTTTTTATTTTTCTTTGATTCTGATGTTTACTTACCTCCTGACTTTCTAGAAAAGGCTTACCAAGAAATGCAAGATCGTTTCCTGGACCTTGCTACATGTGAGTTCAAACCCCAATCCGACTTACAGTTGGATAAGGTAATGTTTAAACTCGCTAACCTAACGGTAAAGTTAAACCAATCTTTCAATCCAAGAGCAGCAGGCTTTTGCATTTTTATCACAAGAAGATTGTTCCGCCGAGTCAAAGGATTTGATGAATCTGTTGTCATCGCCGAAGACCACGACCTCGTAGACCGAGCCTCAAAGTTTAGACCTTTGCGTTTTTTAAACAATGTCCATTTAACGGTGAGTATACGAAGGTTGGAAAAAGAAGGTCGTTTTGCACTTTTAGAAAAATATTTTCATGTGGAAATGCATCTACTCACGAAAGGTTCTGTCAAGGAAGACATCATAGAGTATGAATTTGGTAATTTTGGAAAAGACGATAAAAAAGTTAGTAAGAAGATTTTGGACGATTTAGAAAAGAACATCATCCAATTGGAAGAGCGATACAACCAATTTTCAACGGGGATCAAATCGGGCATTGGTGAAATCCAAGCGACACCTGAAAGTTGGAAACAAGCCCTCGATAGTGTCACCGATAGCTTTCGCAACCTGTTCAAAAAAGAGAAAAAATAGACTAGGCTATCTTTTCAATATCACCACGTAGGATAGTGATGGGAGGTTCTTTTTTAAGAACTGTATCTTGTGTAACAACAACTTCCAGAACATCTTTTCGGGAAGGGATCTGAAACATTAAATCCATCATGATATCCTCTATGATGGCACGAAGGCCCCTGGCCCCGCTTTCTCGTTTGATCGCAGTCTCGGCAATAGCTGTGATCGCATCCTCTGTAAACTTGAGTTTCACACTTTCCAAATCAAACATCTTTTGGTATTGTTTGAGTAAGGAATTCTTCGGTTCGGTAAAGATAGACTTCAAGGAATCAACTGTCAGCTCGTCCAAAGTGGCTACAATCGGCAAACGTCCGATAAACTCTGGTATGAGTCCGAATTTCATCAGATCGTCTGGGATCACACCATGTATGAAATCTTCCTCTCCCTGTTTATGAGTTGCTGCGAGAGAATCAGATGAATGGAATCCTATCGATTTTACGCCTACTCTTTGTTTGATGATCTGATCCAAACCAACAAAGGCTCCACCACAAATAAACAAAATGTTTTTGGTTTCTACTGGGATATATTCTTGGTGAGGGTGTTTACGCCCGCCTTGCGGTGGAACATTTGCTACAGTGCCTTCAATGATCTTTAAAAGTGCTTGTTGAACACCTTCGCCAGATACGTCTCTTGTGATTGAAGCTGAGTCTGACTTTCTAGAAATTTTGTCGATCTCATCAATGTAAATGATGCCCATCTCGGCTCTTTTGACATCGTTATCAGAATTCTGGATGAGCTTCAAGATGATGTTTTCCACATCTTCGCCGACATATCCTGCTTCGGTAAGTGCAGTTGCATCCACGATGGCAAAGGGAACCTTTAAGATCCTTGCCAAAGTCTGCGCAAGGAGAGTTTTCCCTGAACCTGTGGGGCCAATGAGCATGATATTTGACTTTTCTAGTTCGACATCTCCCGCCTTACGATCGTTATGGAAAATCCGCTTATAGTGGTTGTATACTGCTACAGAGAGAGCCTTTTTTGCGGTCTCTTGGCCAATCACATATTGGTCTAAGATTTTTTTGATTTCTAGAGGTTTTGGGATCTCACCTAAAATGGCAGTCTTTTCACCTGTTTGGGGTTCCTCGGCGATGATCTCATTGCAAAGAGAAATGCACTCATCACAGATATATACCCCTGGGCCCGCCACCAAACGACGGACTTCGTCTTGTGCCTTCCCGCAGAAAGAACAATGTAATTTTTCGCGAGAATTGCCAGTGCTCGTAGTCGGTCGTTTGCTCATGGATAAGCTCCTTAGGCCTGGATTTGTTTACGTTCTTGGATGACGTTGTCGATGATTCCGTATTCCTTAGCTTCTTCTGCACTCATATAAAAATTGCGCTCTGTATCTCTTTGGATTTGGTCGACGGGCTTGCCTGTGTGCTTACCATAAAGGTCGATCAATTTGTCCTTGATCTTTACTATTTCACGGGCAGAAATCTCGATGTCGGAAGCCTGGCCGCCTGCGCCACCATAGGGTTGGTGCAACATAATCCGAGAATTGGGCAGTGCCGATCGTTTGCCTTTGGCGCCTCCTGCAAGGAGAAGAGCCGCCATTGAGGAGGCCTGTCCGATGCAGAGTGTGCGCACCTCTGGTTTGATGAGCTGCATTGTGTCGTAAATCGCCATACCTGAACTTACGTAACCGCCAGGGCTATTGATGTATAGATAGATATCTCTCTCTGGGTTTTCTGCTTCTAGGAAGAGGAGCTGTGCAGAAATGACATTGGCATAGGCCTCATCGATCCCTGAACCTAGAAAAATGATCCGGTCTTTTAACAATCGGGAGAAAATGTCGTACTGACGCTCTCCTCGGCTCGTTTGTTCAATTACGTATGGCATTAATGTGGACATATTTACTCTTTCCTGCTCAGTAAGGTTTCTGCTTCTTCAGTGGAAACGGACTTTGCTGATTTTTTATCAACCTCAGCATAAACAAACTCATCTATTTTATCAAACAGGAATTTGTCACGGTAGTAAGTTTCCGCCTTTTGTTTTTGGACTTCTTTTTTCAAGGCATCGACAGGAATTCCTTGCGATTGTGCCTCTTTTTCGTATCCTTTTTCCATTTCCTCGTCGCTCAGGCTGATTTTTTGCTCTTCTCCGATTTTATGGCGCACTAAATAGGTTTGGATTCGCTTTTCAGCCGCTGTGGCAAACGAAGCCTTCACCTCCGATTCTTCCTTTCCAAGCCGTTTTGCATAATCTGCAAGGCTCATCTGTGGCATATGAAACTCGTTCATAAAGTTCTGGAAAACGGATTGGGTTTCTTCGGCAATAAGACTTTCTGGAATGATAAACTTGCTTTCTTTGAGAATTTCAACGTATGCCTCTTCCAAGTTTTTTCTCTTTAGAGCTGCTTGGAACATTTCTGCTAGCTGTTTTTTGGTTTTGTCTTTTAACTCTTGCAAGTTGGCAGAACCATCAACTTCGGTAGCAAAGTCATCGTTGATTTCTGGATACGTTACTCGATAAACGGCTGTTATTTTTACTTGGTACTGGTATACTTTTCCAGCTGACTCAGGTGAGGCTGGGTATACATCCGGGTATTGGAAAGAAAACTCTTTTTCATCATTCAATTTTAAACCCAAAAGTTCAGCATCAAAACCAGGAGGGTTGTTTGTATGCCCCATCTGGTATTTACCAGTCTGCAGATTTTCAGGGTATTCTTTGCCTTCTTCTTTGAACTTATATTGGATTTCTAAGAGATCATTTGCTTCTACAGGTTCAGACTCTTCTTTCAATGCATTGCGAGCCAAACTCTTTTGCATGGCTTCCAATTCTTTCGTAAGGTCTTCTTCCGAGATCTTAATCTCTACGGGTTGGATTTTGATCTTTTTCAATTTTGGCAGAGTCACCTCTGGCTTTGTATCATAAGTTGCCTTTGCCTTTGCACCCGTTTTTCGATCAAAGGTCTCCACTTGGAATTGCGGAATACGAATTGGTTTGTGTTCCAGTTTATCAAATAGCTCCGCCATCGCATGATTGAGCATAATATTGGCGGCATCGTCCATCACGGACTCCCCAAGTACTTTTTCCACCATATCAAGTGGTGCCTTGCCAGGCCGAAAGCCAGGGATCTTTACTTTGGCACTGGCCGATTGGTATGCTTTTTTGTAAGCCGAATTGACTTCCTCAGCACTGAAGGTAATGGTTAGATCACAAGAAGCGTTGTTGTTTTTTTTTGCAGTAAATTCCATAGAAGGGTCCAATCTTAATTTTGTTCATCTTGGGGGAGGCAGGACAGGTCGAATTGTGCCCAAAACTCTGCTTAGCGGGAAACGGGACTTGAACCCGCGACCCTCTCCTTGGCAAGGAGATGCTCTACCGCTGAGCTATTCCCGCAAGAACTTTGAGTAAATCCATAGTTTTTGGAAACAGGAGGGAGGCAAGGAAAAATCTGAGCGATTCTCCCTTAGTTTTTTGGATTTAGCAATCTGATTTTTGACAGAACCTAGACCTAGCTCGGAACAGTTTTCGAGAGCCTGAACATCTAACAATGATTACACTTTTTTTCTAAGGTAGACTGCTTCGAGCCTCCCGAAGGCGTTCCGGTTGCAAAAGAAAGCGCTGCAATGACTCTCGTGAGAAGAGAGTTTACAAATGGTATGGGAATCCGAATTTCGGCGTATGGATGGTGCTTTGGAATTCAGAAATGCATTGCTCTGCATTGACGATGAAGCTTTGGTTTTACTTTCCTTAAAGACTGAGTTACGCCATCACTTTGCTAACCGGCTTGCTATCTACACGGCACTGGATGGAGAAGAGGCAAACCGTATCTTTGATTTTTGTATAGAAGAAAGATTTGAAAACCTAATCGTCATATCCGATCTCTTAATACCAGGAACTACTGGCATCCATCTGATAGAACAATTTCTACAAAAACAACATCCCTTTCATTTGGTTTTTGTCACAGGCACCGCACTTCCCAAGATTCCAAACCATTGGAGAGATACACTACTCAGTTACCAACAGTTCCCGAAACCTTGGGAACATAGCCTGCTTGTATCCCATATGGAAACAATTCTCATCTAGACAAGGCTTGTCTTTGTTTTGCTATCCGTCTGAAAAAAGGTAAGGCCGTTTGGGCAACTAACTTATGCCCTTCTTCTGTTGGGTGGATCCCATCTTTTTGGTTCCATTTTCGTATACCTGCAACAGACTCCAGTAAAAATGGCATGAGTTCTATCCCCTCTTCCTTTGCTAGCTCAAGGTATAAAGAATCAAAGGATTTTTGGTATGCCTTTCCTAAATTCGGAGTGGCTTTCATTCCTACTAAAAGTAAGGAACAATTTGGATACCTTGCCTTCACTTCGTGGATGATGGACTTTAGATTTTTTTTTGTAACTTCAGGGGAGATCCCACGTAACATATCATTGGCGCCCAATTCTAAAACAAAGATATCGGCTCTTTCTTCCAAGACCCACTCTATACGCCCCAAGCCACCAGAGCTCGTATCTCCTGAAACTCCTGCATTGGTCATTTGGTAATCATAGCCTTCTTTTTTAAGTGCGTCTGTTACCAAACGAGGCCAAGCTAAATCGACATCATCTAAGCCATAACCTGCTGTGAGTGAGTCACCAAAAAATAGAATGCGTGGCCTTGTGTCCTTTGTGTTCTCTTCACCCTTAAGGACTTTCGGGTCGCTTTCTTTTTGGCAAAAGAGAGTGAAAACCATAAGAAAACACAAAACCTGAAACTTCATCTTAATTTAGACGCACACAGATTGCCTGTCTCTTAAAAAAACTAATACACCCCATCCGCATCGTAAAAGAAGGAAACACCAGGCATGATGTAAAACTCCGTGACTTGGTGTTTGATCGAGTTTGACATTTCAGAAACACCAAGCCCAATGCTACGTGCAGAATAATCTGTTCTCGGTACGGACCCAACAGTATCCCCGAGATAAAGAGGATAGGTTCTTTTCAAATCTTGGCGAATGATCCCTATATCCAAGGTGAAACGACAATACCGGAAGGAACTTTCTATGTTAAAAACATAGCCTTTGTCTCGGACCGTTCCACCATACGCTGGTAATACGACAGCAAAATTACTACTACCATCAATGAAGGACTCTTGGATGATCTGAGAACCGAGTACGGTAAAATCGCCCTTACGGTCCATCAATTCAACACGCCCTCGCAACTCCCACCAATCCCTCAGTTTAATTTTTGTATAAATTCCAGGGAGAATTCCCTTCATCGAATACTCAGCATTTGCATCGCCACCAATCGACCAAGTTGTCTTTCCAGGAACAGGAGCTTCTTGGCGGCTGGAGGAGTAGGAACCATATGTAATGTTATTGCGTTCGGTATAGCGGTGGAAGTTGAGTGAAGGCCCAATCATAAAAATCTTAGAAAGTGGGTGTGTATAGGAAAATCTCAAGTGAGAGCTCACACCTTCAAACCTTAAAAGACGATTCCCTTCAAATGCGCTCGCCCAATAATTCCCAGACCTGGGAGAAAAAAATTCATTGGAAGCGGGTAGGTCTCGGCTGTAGACACCCAATGTCGTATCCTCTGCCATCTGGATTTCGAATTTGTTTTTGTAACCGTACCGAATGTCCCAAAATTGTGAATCTACATTAAGGTCTTTCGGGCTCTTATAAGGTAAGACAAGGGGTGCCCCAGGTTCGGAGGTTTGGCGGAAAAATGAATTGATGAGCCATGCTTGGCCTGTTTCATTTAGGATCCCGGGAGATAGTTTGCCAATCCCCCAACCACCGCGCACCATCAGCCTATGTTCGTAGACCTGATTGAACTTTTGCATGGGTTCGAGATTCTTTGGATGCTCTTCTAATATAACATTCGTCCGAGGTTCTTCCGCAGGACTGTTGGGATCTGGTGCCTGTGCTACATTTGTCTTTGGGTCTTTTGTTTTGTGATTACTATGGTCTTGGGCATGAGGCACCTTTGGGTCTGTGTTTGGATTTGTCCCAACTTCTGACCAAACAGGATTCAATACACAAAGAAAAAGGAAAAAGAAAGAAAATGAGATTCGGTGTGTGATTTTCATGTTCAGACCTCAGTATACGATCCGAACAGTTCCGACATATATCTCTGTCCTTCTATTTTTCTTTTCGGCTAACATTGTATCAACGACCTTTCGCAAATCTGCGTAACCATCCACTTCCACAAATCTTTCTTCCGCGATGCTATGGCTATTTTTTAATTCTGCCTTAACAGCAAACGAACGGTCTTTACTCAACTTTAGATTGCTTTGGAAAGAACCAACACTATCTGTATGGCCACCAATTCTGCAATTGGTTTCTGGGTAAGCGACAAGAGCATCGGCTATCTTTGCAATCAATTCTTTTGCTTTTGGAGTCAAGGTTGATTTACCTGTAGGAAAAGCGACGTCCCCATCGATGATGATCAATAACTCTCGCAATCGTTTTTTCTCATCCTCTATCCGCTTCAGGTCTACGCCCTTTGTATGCAAGCCCTCTGAAGTTTCTTCAAATTTTGAGCCACTGTGTTCAAAATCATTGCGGATGCCTTGGTACAACTTTTCAAGATAGGAGGGAGTGCCAATATCTTCTAGAGCACCTACTGGAAGGCTACCTAGAGGATCGTCCACCTTCGCGACTTGTTTGGGCTCCTCTTTGATTTCAATGCAACCACAAAATCTTTGGAATGTTTTGGATTTTGCCAAACTCGACTCCCCAAAGGACTTGCAACTAACAATAATTAATGATAAAAATATTAGAATAAGGTAAACTCGAGAAGAAAACAAATGGTACACTTTCGCTTCAATACTCCCAAAAACGTTTCGCTAGAGATACATTAAATTGGGATAGTAGGAACGCAAGGTCAAGGTTTTTCTTCTTTGCTTTGCTCATTGCCATGTTCTTTCCATAAAATCCTAGAACTTATACGAGTCTTACAGAATTCGATTTGTACGAATCATGGGAAAAAATTGCCTTTTCTTTAGAAAATAATTGATAGAATGGGAGAGCATGCAGTATAGATGCATTCCCTAGGAAAGGTTGATGAAGATGCGCAATGATTCAAAATTCTATATAGTTTTACTCCTAGGATGGATACTTTCCTTTAGTACATCTTGTAATGGGCAAAAAAACACAGCAGATAATGTTCTTTTTGGTATCAGTGAGCAGTATGAGCGTCTCCTCAATTCCGTAACGGGCACGAGTTCAACCTCTTCTAGTAGCACTAGTGCTCCAGCTTGCTCAACAGATATCACAGTTACTACGAAAGAAATCTTTCTTGCAGAGGACGGAGATGTCACGGCCGTCTATAGTACATCAACTGACAACAATTTGACGGAGACAGATACTGATGGAGGCACCTCCTGGGGGTACCGTTCCTTCGAAACATGCATCTATCCAAACACAGCATTTACCGGTAGCATAGAGATTCCGATCTCCTCCAATGGTACATATACAGGTAGAATCACGAGCACTCAAAATACTGCACCTAACGTGGGTCAGCCTTTACCCCAAACCTTAACTTTTTCTGCAGAGGGAGTTGCCAATCGAAAATGTTTTCTCTTTACTCGCGCCAACGATGCAGTTCGCAACACCAAAGAAAACCCGCTTGTCATTAGCCTTGGCAAGGTCGTGCAAAAAAATGCTGGTGGCTCGGTTGTGAGTGGTTTCTATACAGACAAAGACCCTTGCGATATATCTGTCATCCAAGACGATGACGAAGGTCCAGGCATTCGTGTTTCCAATATCTCACAAGTCATGGAGGAGCCAGGCTCTTCTGTGCAGGCGGAAAACCGAGGGACATTCCGAGTGGTGCTCCGAACTGCGCCCACTGCCAATGTTACCATACCCATGAGTGAAACCGCTGATTCGGTGAACAGTGGCAACAGAGAGGGCACAATGGCACCCACAAGCCTTACCTTCACGACTGGGAATTGGAATATTGAACAAGTTGTCACAGTGACCTCTGTGGACGACCAAGAAATAGACGGACTCAAAACCTATATCGTTCGGACACAAAGTACATCCAGTTCGGATAGTGAATACAATGGCATTGACCCACGCGATGTTGTGATCTACAACAAGGATAAGAGTGTACCAGGTTACGCCTTTGAAAAATGGGATGCGACAACCCAGACCTTCACTTCTACTGGTGGTAGCTCGACTGGTTATGCGACAGATGAGGCAAACCAAATGGGCACCACCTACAGTACCATCAAAATCAAATTACGCACAAAACCAACTGCAAATGTCACTCTTTCTTTTTCCACAAATTGCGGTACAAAGTGTTCGATAGTCTCTCCCAATATGACTTTTACTACCTCCAATTGGAACGATTACCAAACCTTACAAGTGCAAGGTGCTGCAGATGGAGCCGATGGGGGTAACCAAGACTACAATGTCACACTCACGGCAAGCTCGACAGACACGACATACAATACGACAGTGACAGAACCGAGTATCGTCATACGTTCCTGCGACAATGACAATACCCGACTGATCCAACCCTGCAACTTTTCGGGCTCACCCTTTGGAACCTCTGGCTCCCGTTTGAGTGGTGCCGAGCCTTCAGCTACCACACGCATTTGGCTCATCGCGAAGGCCTCACCAAGCTCCGATATCACGGTTGGGACAACATCCACCGATACGACAGAAGGAACTGTACCTGTATCTGTGAGCGTCACATCCTCCAACTACAACCGTATGATGACTGGGGGCACCAACCAAATCACTCTCACGCATGTAGATGATACCCTTGTGGATGGGAGCCAAAATTGGACGGTTACCACGGCTACCTCCACTGGTGGTCTGTCCTATAATCCGTTGGATATCGAAGCGAGCACCACAGACAACGAAGCTTATTTTTATGTAAATGTTTCGGGCACAACAAGGGAAGGGACAACGAATGCGGCAACCATCAGTGTTTGTTTAGGTGCCAACAATGCAGATACTACAGTTACTTTGAACATCGCATGTACGGTAGCCAGCGATGAATGTGGCACTTTGTCCGCATCCTCTATCACCTTTCCAATCAACAGCCGAGTCGCAGATGCCAATGCGAGTAATTCCGGTTGCCCCAATGACGCTAACAAACAAACGTTCACCGTTCAGGGATTTGATGATACCTTTGCGGACGGTACACAAAGCTTTACTGTCTCTCTCACCAAAGCCGCAAACGCAGATGGCAATTACTCTTCCGCTCCGAACCCAACGAGCCCTTCCGTCAACAATGAAGACAATGAACCAGCAGGCAAAGCTATCTTTGTGACTACCTCAACTTACAATGGTGAGATGACAGCGCAAGGAGTGGTTGGTGCAGACAACAATTGTAATACCAACAAACCAGGCTATGCTCCTTCCGGGACCTACAAGGCATTACTAGTGAGTGATAGCGGTGGGGGAGCAAACAATCCGGTCAATGATCGAAAGGTGGGCACCAATTGGGTGATTAGCCCTGGGCTCTACTACTACCGTTGTGAATCCGGGGCAAACAATTGCCGAGATGAAGGGAACCGCCTCTTCATTGCAGACGGATCTGGCTCCTTTAACCCAACGACCATGTCCACTGACTTCTCATCCAATGGTGCGCATGAGTTTTGGACGGGTTTGACAACAGGCATGGCACCAGCAACCCAAGCGGCCACACCAGCAGGCTGCGTGACCTTGAATTACAAACATAACTGCCACGGCTTCACCTACCAAAACTGTGATGCGAGCCCCTTCCAAGACCTATATGGCACAACCTGGATCCGCAATGCAGCTGGTTCAGTTACCACAACCGATCGGGTCTGCACAGGCTCCTACCGATTGATTTGTGTCCAACAGTAGCCACAGACTAACGTTCGTTTAATTTCTCTTTTAGCATTTTGGCGGCAAGAGCAAAGCCGCCATCGGCTCCATCTACAAAATGAACTTCTTGGGACTCACCAGCTTTTAGAATGCAGGTCATGAGAGAACGGTCCGAAACGTGGATGCCATATTGGATTTGTTTCTGTAGGGTGAGCTCATCCAAAAACAAAGTAAGCGCTTCACGGTTCTTTTTGCTTCCATTCATAACCATCTTTAATGTTCCATCAAATTTACGAAAATCTGCCGACATGACCTGGTAAACTTTCAGCTGGTCCAATCGGTAATGGGCCGATCGAAGAGGAACATGAAAGTGCATGGCAAACCGCACGACCCATGTTTCGAATTTTACCTTCAACCATCTTAGAAAAAAGAAAAGGTTTCGTTTGCCACCTGAGTGCGCAAGTGCCTCTTTTTCCAAATATTCACCTGTTGCTGTTTCCAAGGTCTCCACTGCAATCGGATGATAATCCTCTTCTTCTCCAAACTCTGTTCGAATGAAATTTAGGACGCGAGTCACTAAGCGAGATGCTTTCGTATAATCTTTGTCAAGTGGCTTTAAGATTAAACTTATGACCTCTCCTTTCCTACTTGGGATATCTTCCCAACGACATGTAAAACCAGTAAAATCTGCCGAGGTAATCTTTTCCGTTTCTCGCACCAGGTAAGACTCATCCTCCCCTTGTTTGACCCAAGCCTCTGCTAAGACCAAACCGTCCCCAAAAATAGAACATTGATTGTAGTGTGGAGATGCATTGAACTTGCTCACAAAGAGTTGGGCCCCTTTTTCGTATAAGGCCTGTACGGGGACAATCCCTGCTCGAAGTTCCAATCCGAATGTTTGTCTTACCTTGCCTATGGTATCCGCGATGGCCGATCGAATCGGAAATAGAAAGTGAACGGGTAACAAAAAGGTTACACCATCACCTCCAAACACGAAGGGGAAGTCCATATGCCCATATACATTTGCGACTGCAATTGCGGTGAGACCACCGGCCGTATTCACATCTTTATAACGACCTTCTTCGATCGCCTTTGTCGATCCTGCGATATCTGTGATGAGAATAAACCAGTCATCTGGTACTGGAACAAAGGAAACCTTTTCAAAACTAGATTTGAAATTGGGATTGGGAGGAAGGGCTTGGTAAAATGAATCCACAGTATTCATTAGACGGATTGGAAAACAGAATCAAGGATTTCTTTCTTGTCAAGAGCCTTGCCTGGTGCAGATTGATACCATATATATGAACTCAATTTTACTTAGAATTGCCTTCTCTCTTTTTTTAATGTTTGGGTTTGTCGGTTCCTCTTACTTCTTTAGCTTTTATTTGTCAGAATTGGAAGCAAATGATCGCGAAGGATTTCTCACGAAAAAAGCTTGGGACTTCACAAATAGTTTGTCAGACGAAGATCTCGTGGGCCAAACCATCCACATTGCCATCCCTGCCAAAACTGTCGATGCAGTGGCTCTCACTGAAATACAAAAAACACGCCCTGGCGGAATCATATTATTTGGAAAAAATTTAGGAAAACGTGAGGAAATCAAAGATCTTACGGCTAACCTACAAAAGGTGGCCAAAGAAGAATCACTTCATCCATTTCTAATCTCGACGGACCAAGAAGGAGGACGTGTCTTCCGAGTACAAGATGGAGTCACAGCCTACCCTGGTGCCATGGCAGTCGGTCAAACTGGAAACGAAGTATGGGGCAATACGGTTGGCTTTGTTACATCTTATGAACTCAAAGAGTTGGGTATCAATTTTCTCTTTGCTCCCGTCTTAGATATCAACAACAATCCTTTCAATCCAGTTATCAACACACGTTCGTTTGGTTCCGACCCTGAACGAGTGAGTAATGTCGCTGTTGCCTATGAGGCTGGCGCTAGAAAGGGAGGTGCCTTGCCTGTCATCAAACACTTTCCAGGACACGGCGATACAAACGTGGATAGCCATTTGGGTTTACCCATCATCAAAAAAACCCTCTCCGAATTGGAAACTTTGGAGTTGGTCCCCTTCAAAAAAGCTATCGATTCAGGCGCAGAGGCAGTTATGTCGGCACATATCGTGTATCCCTTGATAGACGAAAAATACCCCGCAACCTTATCCAAAAAAATACTAACAGGCATTCTACGAGAAAAACTCAAATTTGAAGGTATCATCATCACCGACGCTATGGAAATGCATGCCATTTCAAAAAATTTCGAAAAAGAAAGGCCTGGCGTCCTAACTTTACAAGCAGGTGCAAACATTGTGCTTCTAACAAGTTGGGGAGAAACTGCGCGCAAATTCAAAGACCAAATCTTGACTGCTTATCGAGCAGGTGAGTTTATAACAAAAGGTCCAGATGGCATAGAACGAAATGTTCTCAAAGAGGCGGTATTTAAACAAATCCGTAAAAAAATTGAGATGGGACTATACGATGCCAACTCTATCCAACCAGAACTTGTAAACGAAAATCAAAACTTAAAATCCTTTTTAGAGGCTAAAGAAAGAGAAAGACGAGATCTCTTTTTAGAATTGCAAAAATCAGATTTTTACTTGAAAGAAATTACCAGAGGTTCCATCCGAGCCTACCCTCAAGGAATACCCGAACGAAAAGATTTTTTAAGTAAATCCATCCGATTTGTAAAAAACCCATTCCTTCAAAAATCCTTGGAGGAAGTAAAATCTGGGGATATAAAATCGATAGGACAATTGGCAAAATCAAAAGATTTTACCTATTTTTTATTTGATTCCTCTTCCGAAAAAGAAATTGAATCAATTGCAAAACTTGCCAAAAAATATCCTAACAAGTCTTTTGTGGTTTTCCATGGTGGCACACCCTTTGTGAAATTACCACAACTACCAAATCTAAATTACGTTTTGTCCTTTTCATTGACGCAAGAATCCTGGAAGTCGATGGGTGAAGTGTACAAAGATGGCAAATCCATCAAAGCTGCTGAGCTCATTTTACTACCCAAGGATGGAAAAACACCTACACTTGGTGCCTTTCCAGGTGGAATTTAGTGAAGTAATTCCCTTGAGCCTCCACGCTTCTTGATCTCTTCGTACATGAGTTTACGCAAGGATTCGTCTGCGTCGACAAACCGTAAGAGGTAGAGATCGGACTTCTGTTTTACAGGAAACATCTTGCCTCTTACATCCACTGTGGGTCCATCTGGGAAAGTAAAATGAACTTCCCAGAGGTCTTGGTGCTTCCAAACATCATGCGAGACTGTCGGTGGAAATTCAAAAGTAAGTCCACGATCCGTGATCCTTTCCGAAATGGCAGTAAAGGATCTAGGAGTTTCTTTCATCTTAAATCGCTCTTCTTTTCCTTGTTTTTGTTCTTTGGCAATTCTTTTTAAGAGCTCAATTTGACGGTCAATGTTTTCCTCTGAAAGCAAAAGTTTATTTTTATCGAGGAGGAGATTTTCTTTTTCATTTTCTTCGTGAGGCCAAGGTGAAATGATCAATGTGTACTTAGCAGGTAACATTAAATGTGCTTCGCCTTTTTTCTCAACGGGAGCAGTTAGATGAAAGATCAATCCTTTTTCGGTAGACCTAGTTACTTCTCCTGGGAACAGATAACCACCGCTATTTGGTCTAAAAACATATAACTTTGCTTTTTTTCCAGGTTCCAAGAAGTCTTTGGATAGAGCTTTCGCAGAAAGAAGGACATCGGAATCTGTTTTTTGCATGACATAGGTTAATTCTTCGCGACCATCTGCTTCAAGTGCACAGACCTCCCCTACTGTAACATCTTCTAAACTCTGGATTTCCTTTCTGTATTCAGCTGAGGAACGAAATAGTTTATCAAATAATTCTACTTCTTTCTCTGAAGGATTTTCTGGAGCACTCAGGAAAAACTTATATAGAGCATTTTTTAACTTCCCACGGTTTTCTGGGTGTAACAGATATTCTGCGGTTTCTGGTTCTAGCGAATCATAAAAGGCATGAAGGATATTGATCTCTGCTTGGTTACATTTTCTTGCAATTGCATACTTCAAAAAGTCATTCCAACCAGTAGAAGTTTTCTCCTGTTTGTGGTTCAGGTAGTTCATTACCTTTACGTAAACGAAGGCTGCCAGTAGTAACAAAAAAAGATAAAAGATGTATATCCCGTGGAAGGTAGGGAAAATCCAAACGACATCAGAGCTTAAAAACATAATTTACTTTTCCTTAGATTCGCTCATACCAGGTTGGAGGTACTTGTGAGTTCATCCTATTTTAAAATTATCGGCAAAAACCCTCTCCACGGGACAGTGATTCCCCAAGGAAACAAAAATGAAGCCCTCCCACTTCTCGGAGCTCTATTACTCTGGGAAGGAGATGTCCTCTTGGAAAACGTGCCTGCCATTGCAGACGTTCTCAAATTGATGGAGGTTCTACGACACATAGGAGTGGAAATCAGCCCCCAAAACGACCCTGGTACGTATCTCTTCCAAAAAAAATCCGTCGTCAAATCCGATTTGCCTTATGAACTCTGCTCCCAGTTACGCGGAGCCGTCACTTTGGCTGGCCCGATTTTGGCCCGCACAGGCCGCGTTTTTTTACCCAAACCAGGAGGGGATAAGATTGGCCGCCGTAGGATGGACACCCATTTACTCGCCCTTGAAGCTTTGGGGGCAAGGATAGAAGTCTTTCCAGATGGCTACGAAATCCAAGCAGACCGGCTAATCGGTAAGGACATCTTGCTCGATGAGGCTTCTGTAACCGCTACTGAAAATGCCGTGATGGCCGCCGTATTTGCGGAAGGGACGAGCATCATCCGCCATGCGGCAAGCGAACCGCATGTCCAGGGTTTGTGTCGCTTCTTGAATGCGGCCGGCGCAAAGATCAAGGGGATCGGTACCAATGTCCTAGAAATCGAAGGAGTCACAAAGCTCCACTCTCCCAATGGCCTCCTCAAGCACAGGATAGGCTCAGATTACCTAGAAATCGGTTCCTTCATCAGCCTTGCGGCCGTTACAGGTGGTGAGATCCTTGTGCGGGATGTGAATTTGGAGGACCTGCGGATGATCCGAATGGTGTATTCACGCCTAGGAATCGAAGTTCGGGCTGTAGAAGGCGGAATCCTCATCCCTCCAGACCAAAAAATGGAGATCATTCCAGACTACCATGGAGCCACTCCTAAAATTGATGATGCCCCTTGGCCAGGATTTCCCGCAGATATGACCTCCGTGGCCCTCGTGACAGCGACCCAATGCAAGGGAACAGTCCTCATCCACGAAAAACTCTTTGAATCTCGCCTCTTTTTCGTGGACAACATCATCGCGATGGGCGCCCAAATCGTCCTCTGCGACCCACACAGAGCACTGGTGATTGGTGCCTCTCGGCTGTATGGGCAAAGAGTGGCCAGCCCCGACATCCGCGCTGGTATGGCGATGATCATTGCCGCCCTTTGTGCAGAGGGGACGAGCGAGATCCACAACATCATCCAAATTGACCGAGGTTTTGAGTCCATAGACACGAGGCTACGGTCTTTAGGAGCACGGATTGAAAGGGTCTCCGCTTAGGAGGCCTTTTTTTTTGCCTTCAAAAACCACCTTCGGAAAAAAATGTAACAAAAGTTAGTTTTTTTTCCAAACATAGTTTTTGCCACCAAACAGGAAATGTACTCTCCCCCGCCCCAAAATTTAAGGTTCTTTACCTAACTTAGCCGCTTTGCAAGATGCGATTAGAGGGAAAATGAAACGTAAGGACCTATTCAAAACTGGATTTCAATCTGTCTTTCAATTTGCGTTCGAGAAATCGGACGAAATAGGGCAAGCGATCGAAAAAGTGTGGCAAGATGAGAAAAAACCACCTTCGGAAAAAAATCTAACAGAGGTTAAGAAAATTTCCGAACCCAAAAAAAAAGCCACCGTCAAATCCCAGTTATTCTCTGGCCTATCTCTACCTCCCGGTAAGGCGGAAGATTTTTTTTCTCGCTGCACCGGATGCAATGATTGTATTTTTTCGTGCCCTTATACCGTCTTATTCCCTGTTAACTCAGAAAAAACAGGACAAAGGTTTCCCTTTTTTGATCCAAATGCGAAGGCTTGCCATCTTTGTAGCGACTGGCCATGTATCCAAGCTTGCAATGAAGGTGCACTATTAATAGAAAATGTTCAAAAAGAGAATCCAAAGTTTGGAATTGCAAAGCCTTTATCAGAACATTGCATTAATCATAAGACAAATGAAAAAACGTGTGACGTATGTGAATCAGTTTGTCCAATTGAAAAAACAGTCGTTTTTAAAGGGTTTTTGCCTAGTTTTTCAAAAGCCACTTGCACAGGATGTGGTTTGTGTGTTGAAGCTTGTCCTAGTTTCCCTAAAGCGATCCAAATCAAAACAAAAAAACAATATTAATGATTTCTAATGTTTGTTTTGTGACACGATCGTTCAATATCTTATGGATAATTACGTAGTAAGCACAGTTGAACATCGAATAACTGCTCCCTTCTAACGCCTAGCGTCAAAAAATAAACTACACAGAAAAAAAAATGTTGAAATATTACATTGCTAACCGTTATACTATGTAGAGATGCAAGTTTACTTGTCTCGAAAGATAAAAAACTACACAGTTGATGAAAGGAAAAGAAAGCTATGGAACCACTAAAAGTAGGCCCAGGACAAATCGACAAAATCGCGGATGATCTTAAAAAAGATCCAGAGAAGTCTATCGGAAACTATCTGTTCAAAGGATTCCGAATCCAGATTTCAAAATACAAAGCGTCCGGTGCTGAAAGAGTACAACAGCTTTACAAACGCAGGAGAGCACAAGGTCTCTGCATCGTTTGTGGAACAAAAGTAACTCGTAAAAACCCACTCACGGGAAAACTCTATCGTCTATGCGATGAGCACCGTGCTCAAATTGACCAAAAGAACAAAGAAAAAGCGAAAGCCCGCAAAGGCAAATAAGCTTAGATACTTTTGGTGCGGGGACGCCAGGTATGAGTCCCCTTTTTTATTTGGGCTGATAAGTTTTTCTTTACAAGGCTTTTGGAGCAGGTTCTCTGTAGGGCATGAAGACTCTACGACCATTGTTTGTCCTACCCTTCTTACTCCAGTGCTCGCAAATGATTTGGAAAGAAGCTAGCCTCTCCCCGCAAGTTGTGCCAACAGATGACCGCCAAACAGCAGTCATAGTTGAAGTAAAGTATGAGGAGAAGGACTCCTGGAACCCTCTCAACGGGACTACCGACAAACGTAGATACCATTCCGAGATCCAGGTTTTGAAGAAAGAAACAAACGAGCTTCGTTTGGCTTCGCGCTGGGAAATTCCCTCCTGGACACTCACCGATTCCGTTTATTACCATTCTGGCAAATCCATTCTCTATGTCTTGCACGGCAAAGACGACGAATATGGCACCTTAAAGCGACGGCTTAGCATCTTTTTACCTGACCAAACCTCCTTCTCCTATCCAGCTACGCCCGATGACTTAGTCATCTTTCAGATTAGCCCTTCCCCCTCTGGTGACCGATTGGCTCTAGTAACAGCAGTGAGCAATGAGAACTGGGAGTTTTCTGAATTTGAATTGAGGATCCTTGACCCTAAAAGCCAATCCGTCGAAGTCCATCCGCTCAGTTTTTGGACCGCCTTACCCTTGTATGGAATCCGGTGGTCAAATGATAGCAAACGTCTCTACATCCGTACGCCAGACCGCGTTCTCCTTTGGGAGGGAAAGGGAAATTTAGCAGAAGCCAGAGCATATCCAGACTGCTTTTCTCCTTCTACCAATTTTGGAAGCCTAGCATACCGTGACAGCTTCATCGAATCACAAAATCCTTGGAAGGTAAAGTTAGGAGAGCGAAAACCTGAGGCAAAAATAGTCCAATCCCTCGATGCGATCCGCGTCTGCGATTGATTCCCAGACCTTCTGCCCTGCTTCTTAAGAACCAGGGCTTTTCTCACGAAATCCCCCAAATGACTTGATTTTATTATGTCACATCAGGACATTTATAGTTTCAGGGCCCTATGATAGAGAAAAAGTTTACAGAGCATATCGATCCTATCTCGAAGTACCTCAATGTAGTCGAGAAGATCGAGCCGATCCGCAAAAGTGGGGTCGTTGTCTCCGTTGTAGGAAATGTAATCTATAGCCAAGGCCCACCCGACTCAAAAGTCGGAGAGATTTTGGAGGTGGAAAGGGGCAACGACAAAGGCTATTTGCCCTGTGTCCTTGTCGGCTTCAAAGACCAGCTCTACACCTTAATGCCATTAGGTGATACGCAGGAGATTTTTCCGAAAGCTTTCGTTTTCTCATCTGGTAGAAAGATAACACTCAATGCTGGTGAGGAGCTCATGGGTAGAGTCCTGAATGGACTTGGGAAACCGATTGATGGCAAAGGATTGTTGATTACCAAAGAAGAGAGAAGTTCGGAACCAAAATCGCTGAATCCCCTTGATAGACCGCCCATTACTCAGATTTTAGAGACAGGAGTTCGGGCAATCGATGGCATGCTGACTGTAGGTCGTGGCCAAAGGGTAGGAATTTTTTCAGGCTCTGGTGTTGGAAAATCCAGCTTACTGGGAATGATTGCCAGGTATACCAATGCAGACGTAAACGTAGTAGCTCTCATTGGGGAACGAGGGCGTGAGGTAAATGAGTTTCTAAATGTAGAGCTCGGGAAGGAAGCATTACAAAAATCTGTGATTTTTGTTTCCACCTCAGATTCATCTAAAATGGAACAAGTGAGCTGTGCACATTTGGCTTGTTCGGCGGCTGAATATTTCAGAGATTTAGGAAAGAGTGTCAATTTATACATGGATTCACTAACTCGTTATGCTGAGGCACTTAGAGAGTTATCTATTGGTGAACCCGTCGTTACCAAAGGTTATGCATCTAGTGTTTTTACAAAGATGGCTCGACTCGTGGAAAGGGCAGGAACTGCCTACAATGGAGGTTCCATCACTGGATTTTATACCGTTTTAACAGATGCAGAAGATGATATGGATGATATCGTAGCCGATAAGGTCAGGGGGTTTATCGACGGACATATTGTACTTTCTAGAAAACTTGCTGAAAAAAGCCACTACCCTGCAATTGATGTACCCGCTTCCTTATCTAGATTGATGCAGAAGATAGTCAATGAAGACCATTATATGCATTCCTCTTTGGTTAGGGAACTCATTTCAAAATATAAAAGTTCTGAAGACATTATTTTATTGAATGCCTATGCCCGAGGAGCTGATCCAAAAATAGATATGGCAATCGACAAAAAGGAAATGATAGATGAGTTTTTGATCCAGAGGATCGAGCAAAAAGCAACCTTTCGCGAAACCACTTCTCGTTTAGCAGAAATCTTACGATCGCAAAGTAAATCTGATGATGACTATTAATCTATCTCTAGCATAACTAAAGTCATATCGTCTTCTGGCGGTAGACCTCCCGTAAAACTCTTTAATTCTTCTAGGATCTGTTTCTTTGCTCCTGGCAGATCGAATCTCATTGAGTTTTTAACAATTTGCATCCAACGTTCATCATCCAACATCTGTTTTGTGGGGCTAATTGCTTCGGTAAAGCCATCAGTGTATAAAAAAATCCTATCCCCAGATTGTAAAGGTATGCGATCAAACTCTAAGTCAAGCTCCGGTATCCATCCTATAATCTTTCCTGGTGGTGTCGATGTTCTGGCAACAGTATCATACTTACCAAATATGATTAATGGTAAATGCCCGCATCGAGAATGAAGTAACTCTTTTGTTTCTAAATTTATATAGATGTAGCTGGCAGTGAGAAAAGCACCCTTTGTTTTTCCAATAAGTGTATGATTCAATTGGTTTAAGAGTTTCATTGGCTCTTTTGCATACCGAAATTGTGTGGAAAATGCAATCTTCAACATCGCAGAGACAAGTGCAGCTGGGATGCCATGGCCGGAGACATCTGCAACGATAACACCCAGTTCAGTTGGTGAAATTTGATGGAAATCAAAAAAGTCTCCACCGACACTTTCCATAGGCTCGTAATAAAACTCGGTTCGGATCCCTAAAACTTCTGGAGCTCTTTCTGGTAAAATGGATTCTTGCAGCTTTCTTGCAACGTTCAACTCATTTTGGAAGGCCATAAATCGATTTTGCTCTGCAACTGCCTTCTTCAATGTGATCAGATTTTTTGCGCGAGAGATCAACTCACGTTTGTCAAAGGGTTTGGATAGGTAGTCATTCCCTCCTGCCTCAAGAGCGGAAACAATATCTGTAATCTGATTTTTTGCAGTTAAAAAGAGAATCGGCAATTCATACAGAGAAAAGGATTCACGGATCACAGAACAGACATCATAGCCACTCATACCTGGCATCATGATATCCAAAAGCATCAATTCAAATGGACCTCTTTCCTGAATTGCTCGTAGTGCCTCTCCTCCATTGGCTGCTTCCACAATATCGCATCCAATCAACGTTAGGTGATTTCTTAGGACTTGTCGATTGATTGGTTCGTCATCTACCACCAATACCCTGAACATCCCCTCTCTCAGAGTATTGGGATCATCATCCTCAATTGGAGTAATCTCAGAAGTTTCCATTTCCAGTGGAAGTCGAGACCAATGATCTATGGTAATATTTGGGATGGATTCTTTTGGTAACTCGCCTTCTTTTGCGAGAGGTAAAGTAAAATGGAAAACAGAACCTGTTCCTATGCTTGACTCGACCCAAATCCTGCCACCATGCAATTCCACAAGTCGTTTCGTTATGGCTAATCCTAGACCTGCTCCGCCAAACTGTCTAGTACTGGATGAGTCCACCTGCTCGAAGGATTGAAAAATGGATTCAAAGTGTTCGCTTGCAATACCTATACCTGTATCAGCTATCGAAAACTTCGCCATCTTATCCACGATACTGGCATTGATTTCAATTTTTCCTTTGTCGGTAAACTTTATCGCGTTTCCAATAATATTAAAAAGGATTTGTTGGATTCTACTTTCATCGCCCAAAACAGGGGAAAAATCGGGAGGGATCAAATTCCTAACGATGAGATTTTTTACTGTAAACAACGGTCTAGAAATCACTAACACAAGTTCTACGAGACTTTGCATACTCAGTGGTTTGATATCTAAACTTAAATCACGATTTCTCATTTTGGAAAAATCAAGGATATCGTCTACTAAGGCAGAAAGTCTCTTTCCAGAAGTAACAATCATCCCTAGGTTTTGTTTTTGTTCTACGTTGAGTCTACCACCGATGCCATCGAACATAGACTCAGCGATTCCAATGATTCCATTCAATGGTGTTTTTAATTCATGGGAGGTGTTTGCCAAAAATTCATCTTTTAATTTGTCCATCACCAGAAGACGTTTTGACAAGTCTTCTACTTTTGAAAAAGAAAGACTGAACTTTCGAGAAAGAGTAAAGGATTGCAAAAGGATAAATAGAAAGATGCCTATCGGAATCGCTTCGACAGAAAAGAGAATTTGATAAGCATTCAAAATATCTATCAAAGTAGCAAGAGCCATGATTGAAATGCCCATCGCAAAAAAGGTACTCCCTTCCTCCTTATGAAAGGATGCACGAAAGATACCTTGGAGGATTAAAATCACGGCATATAACAAGATAATGTTAAAGTATGAGTTCAAAGAAGTAAAGAATACGGGGCTTGTGAACAGCAAAAAAACAGAAAACAAAACGGTGGGGAGCTTTAAAGACCATTCAGTCCACCATGGATAGTACTTTGGATAAAATTCTTTGAAAAACGCATAAAACAAATAAGGAGAGATATAAAATGTTAAGTACTCAATTCGAAGGCATATATCCCAGCCTAGAATAGCTTCATAAGCGTTAAATAGAAAACGTTCCCCTGTACACAACGTCCGAATACTTAAAACAAATGCCGCAATGCCAAAAAGCAGATTTCCTTTATCTACAGGACGCCAGTAAAAAAGTCCGAAGTGGTACAAAGCTATGATAAAAACGGCACCAGCTAAAAATAAAGAAGAAGCAATATCACTTAAATGCCTTCTTTGCAAGGCCTGCCATTCTCCCAAAAGAACGGGCTCCCACATCCCTCCTTTTCCATGGTGAAAATTTGATACTTGGATGAGCAGTTCATTCTCGCCATCCTTCCAATCCAAGGCGATAAGCTGAAATTGATACGAGGCTCTTGCATGTTCTATAAATTTGCTGACCTTTCCTGTCTCTGCGAGCAATTGACCATTCCAATAGACTCGGTAAGACGTTGCTTGGTCTGGGACTTTCAGTCCGAAAGTTTTTCCATAGAGATCCCCATTTGGTGAAGGCAAAAGGAGGCGATAGGTTCCAAAACCTTCTCCTGTCTCATACAGTTGGTTCCAGGTGCCAGGGACAGGCATTGCAATATTTTTTTGACCTAATGTTTGTCCTGGTTCGAGCAGCTGATGGGGGTAGAAGCTCCAGTCTCCTTCTAAAAAAACAGGATTCCCTTGGCTCCGAAAGAAGAGATCGACTGGCGATGCCCATAGACTGGCTTTTAGGCTAAAGAGTAGAAATGAGAGAAGGATACGAGCCAATCTATTCTGTTAGATTTCATATTTTTTTCAAAGAACAAGTAAAAAAGAGTACAAAAAAATATGAAATGAACAGAAATTGTCAGTTGTGAAACGGTTCCGATTTAGCCTTGAAACAGTTCTCCGTCTCAGGCATTTAAAAGAGGAAGAGGAGTTGAAACGCCTTTCCATTGTTGTATCGGAATTGAATCAAATTTTCACCGAACGTGAGTTTAATGAAAAAGAAATAGAAAGATCTTATCGTGAAATTGAATCAAGTGCTCAGATCGGAACTAGTTTGGATGAATACCTTTCCATAGAACGTTATATCCAAGGATTGATGAGAATTAATGAGGAGCTTTCAGCTAAGATTGAAAAGAAAAACCAAGAAGTCAATTTGGTACGTGTAGATGTGCTAAAAGCACGAAAAGATAAACGTGTATTGGAAATCCTTAGAGAGAATCGGTATCTAGAGTGGAAGAAAAAAAGAAACCGGCAAGAACGACGTGAACTGGAAGAGTACAACGAGATGGTATTAATGAATCAAATCCATGCTGATCCAAGGCCGGAAGGAAAAAAAGAATCCTCGAAAAAGATTCCAAAGACATTCAAAATTCTAAATCGAGAGGATGGCGGAGACGAATTGATGGGCGATTTCAAAAATTTAAGGGATTTTTACGAGAAATACTATATGGGACAAGGACGATAGAATATGACTAGCCTATCAGACAACGCACGATCATTCTTTTTAATCTTACTGATCTTTTTCCTAGTTGCGATCGGATTTTTTATTTTTGATTACTTCCAAGTGATCAATGCTGAAGATTATTTCCCGTTTTTAAAAAGACAACCGAGTTTAGTGAACCAAGACCTTCTATCTCCCACCGAATTGGAAAAACTAGAAATCCAAAAGGCAAAAGAACGTTTGATTGAAGACATGGAAGAATTAAATCGAATGAAAGCCGAGTTGGAGTCTGCAAAATCTTCGTTGGCTACGGACAAGGAACGATTGGAAGAACTGAAAGAAGGCATACAAAGAAAAGAGAAAGAGATGGCTGACCGAGCCAAAAAAGAATCAGCGAGACAAGAGAAGATAAAGGTTCTCGCAAATAAGGTAGCCAATATGCCACCCGAATCGGCACGAGATATGTTAATCAATTGGCCAGATTATGATATCATAGATGTCTTTGAACAAATGGACCGAGATGCGGAAGAAGAAGGAAGGCCTACGATTACAACTTATTTGTTAACACTCTTCCCCGCCGAACGTCGCTCTGTCATTTCTAATAAGTGGCTGGATGCTGGTGCTAGGCAAGTTCCTAGTTATGGCAAATCGATAGACGATGATGCGGATGAACCCAAATCTGAATGAATGATTCGTTCTACCTGGTCCACAGCTTTCTCTAAAACATCATTGACTACAATATAATCGAAATGCTTTGCCTCTTCCAATTCTTTGAGGCCATTTTCAATCCTAGTCTCAATGCTCTTTTTGGGGTCACTTCCTCGTTTGATGAGTCGCTCAATCCATATCTCTTGGCTCGGGGGTTGGATGAAAATTGTGACGGATTGAGGGCGCAACTCCTTCACTGACTTTGCTCCTTGGACATCTAAATCGAGTAATACGATGAGTTGTCTTTCCAGAGCGTCTAAGATCGGAGTCTTTGGAGTTCCATAATAATTTCCATGGACAAGAGCCCATTCATAAAACTCTCCCCTATCAATCTGCTTTTGGAACTCCTCTCGGCTAAGGAAGTGATAGGACTTTCCAGGCACATCTCCTGGACGAATGTCGCGAGTGGTGCAGGAAATCGAAAAAAAGAAACTCGGATATTTTTTTAGAAGTCTGTCAATGATGGTAGATTTACCGCCACCTGCGACAGAGGAAATGATGTACAAATTTGGAATCGGAGACTTAGTCATCGAAATCTTCTTCTTCTACATCGATACTATTATCAGAACCTTCGATACGTCGAGTTAAACTTTCTGGCCGGAGCGCTGAAAGAACTACATGACCAGTATGCAAAACGAGAAGGGAGCGTGTTTTTCTACCTTGTGTAGCATCTATCAATCGATTGCTATCCTTTGCTTCCGATCTCAACCTTTTTGCCCCTGCGGACTCTGATTGCAAGATTACCAATATCCTGTCTTGGAAAACTACATTTGAAAAGCCAACATTCAAGATAGGAAATGATGACATTGTTGGTCATACTCTCCTTGATCTATCTAACCGAATCGTTTTTATCAATTTGATTTCGTGTATTCCAATATTCATAAATTCTGAAATTTGTTCATCAGAATATCCTTTCTTTATGAGAAAAATTACTTTATCAATCTTTGTGGCACTCTCAGGCAAATCTTTCAACACCGCTTGCAGGGACAATTGGATATTGTCCTCCATTTGGTTTTGATATATTGCAAAGGCTGGATCAGCCGCCGCGGACAAGGAGGTTAAAAATTCTCTTCGAATATTTCCTTCTGTTGTTTCATCTCTGATAATTATGGACTTACTCTTCTCTTCCGAAAATGGATCTCCAGTAACAGTAAAATCCATCTTAGGTCTAAATTGGGGAACATTTACGTTTTGTACTGCTTCCAAAGATGGCTGAAGGTCTGATTCCATTCCCATCATTCCTTTTACAACTTTCCCAAGTTTAGAGAATGCTTGGGTGACTGCTCCATCTGTTGTTTGTTTTTCCAAATCTTGTAATATTTGTTGGTTGGATTGGTATACTGAGGCAATTCCATTTCTTTGCTCTTTGATCAAAACCTCGGGGATTGGTTCTTCTTCTTTTTTACTTTCTTTCATCTCTTGGTCCATAGATAATCCCATCTCTAAATAAGGTGGTACTTCATCTATCGACTGTTTGCTGAATGATGTTTGTGGATTGTTAATTCCATTTTGTAGATTTTGGCCCATGGATTCTACTTTCTCTAACATAGCTCTGAGAGCAGCGAGACGCGATTCAATGATGCCAACCGTGCGATCCAATTCGCGAATCGTCTCCGACGTTGCCAAATCAATGGCTCGATTCAACTTTTGGTCATAGTATTCGGATACAGCTTTTTGCACTTTGGCAGAGATGAAGACATAGGTAACACCTAAGCAAAGTAAGTTGATCAAAACAAGAGAAAATAACTCCATCGATTTTTCTCCAAAGGAACATTTCCAACAACATCCCTGAAGAAGTGATTATATCAAACGCTTGAATCGAAAAAATTCCCTAAACGTTTCGCGGTGTTGGCGTAAACCTTGCCGCTCCTAGAATACGAGATCAGCTCTTCCTTCTCTTCTTTTTTTTTCTGAGGACCTGACTCCATATTAGACTTGGATTCCGGAACAGTTTGTGAGCGAAGTTGGCTACCAATGGCAGCCTTCTGCAATTCTACGACCTGGTTTTGGTGTGTGAAAGGAGACTCACTTTGAGCCCGCCTTGCAAAGTCATAGTGCTGTGTGTTGCCTACAAAGGTTTCGTTCAAAATCATAGGAAATCCTACTCTTTCTTAGGTCTAGCACGGCCTCGTTTTTTTCTCCAGTCATTTTTATCTTCATCTGGATCTTCATAATTTGTGCTTCTGACCTGACCCTCTTCCTCAAAGAAAGTTTTGGACTTAGTTTCATGACGGAGTTTGAAATCTGCATTTCGGATCCGAACGGAGACGCCAGGAAAGATGGTCTTTTCCACGTAGACTCTTCCATTGGCAGCCTGTTCATCCATGTAGGAAGTGAGGGTTTGGATCTCTCGGTCGTATTCTGCGATTCTCTTTTCCAGCTTTTTGGTGGCAGCTTCGTACTTTTGTAAGGATTCCTGGTTTTCCTGCGAAAATGTGGCTGGGTCAGATTCTTTTCTAGCCTTCAGTGTACGGAGTGTTTTGGTCAGGGTATCCAACTTGCCTTGGTTTTCTGCTTTTTTTGCTTCGTATTCACCAATTTGCTTTAGAATCTTTGGATTTACGCCTACGATCAAATCTGTTTGTGGGTTGGCCTGAGAGCCTATGATCTTTGCCGAGATCAATTGGCCAGCCTGTATGGTTCCACCTACGATTTGGCCACGTTTGCCTTTGCAACTGATCTTACCACCAGCCATTAAATGGGAATGCAGAATCCCTTCTTGGACTACGATATCCTTTTCTGTGATCACCGTGGCGTTTTGGATAAACTTTGCAACGATGTTCCCACCTGTCGACTCTACTCGTGCTTCTTCTCGCCCAGTGATCCCCTGCCGCACGATGATATCCCCATCGGCTTCGACAATTGCCTTTTGGATGGTGCCATAGATTTCAATGTTTCCAGCTGCCTTGACAGAGTAGTTATCTTCCACATTTCCTGTGATCACGATAGAGCCAAGGAATGTGACATTTCCAGTGCGGACCCCAACGTCACCATTGATTCGGTAGACTGTCTCTACCGACAACCTTCCACTTAAATAGAGAACTTGACCGTTGACCTCAGCGGTTAGCCTCATTTTGTCTTCAGAAAGGATGGTTCCCTTTCCTTGTTTGAGTTCTACGTCATTGCCATCTTTTGCAGGCAGGACCATTCCAAAGAGGTTTCTACCTAGTTTGGCTTTTTCCGCAGGGATTTTTTCAGCTAATACCTGTCCTACGACAACGTTTTCAATCATATCCAAGTCTTTGTAATCGACTCTACCTGATTGGTCTTCTTTAAAGTTAATCTTCTTTTCTGTACGAACAAAGTATTTAATCTCCGCATTCTTTCCGTTTTGCGGATAATCACCCTCAGCACCAATGAATGGTGAATTGTATTTCTCTTCGTCGAGGGCTTTTTTGATGTCTTCTTCTTTGAGTCCATAAGAAACACCCATATTCTTGAGAGCAACGGTGACATCATTCACTTCTAAATCTCTTCCACCAGGTCTTGCTGGGAATATGGTTACAAATGCCTTCATTTTATCGGAATCAATATCGACGTGGCAGCTGGAATCGTTTCCTTGTTTTGGCTTTTGGTTCGAGACAAGAAGTGGTTCAGCCTTCTGCTCTTTTAGAGCCTTGGATAATAAAGAAGGATCAACACCACCTACTCCCCGAAAGGCGAGGCGTTTGGTGATGTCTGCCATAGAGACAGGCAAACCTTCACCTTGTGGAGGATGAACTGTTAAAAATACGCCGCTACGATAGATTTTGACAGTGACTCTTCCGTCCTTATTTTTTGGTATAACGAGTTCTTTGAGTTCTTTGGAAATTAATTTCCCACTTCCACCAGTTAACTTTTCGTCTAGTGCAGACAGTTCTTCTAGGATTAGATCCTCTGGGACCAAGGAGGCGCGGATGTGAAATGGTTCAGAGAAAAAAAGTCGTTTCTTCCCTCGTTTCAGGACACGGTAGTCTATTTCATGAACTTTTTTGCCAAAATGGGCAGCAGCGAGGCTTAGACACTCCTCTATCGAATCTGCGATAACTTCTACTTCTTCGTTTTCCTTTCTTTCGAACTCACTCAGTTCCTCTCGAAGAAAGCCAGTTAAAGACATAGCGGTTTACCTTTTTTGGATGGCTGACTTAACCTTGGATAGTTTGCTTCTTAGGCGAGCCACTGCTTTTGTATGAAGTTGAGAGATCCGAGATTCGGTCACTTCTAAGACTTCTCCAATCTCTTTGAGTGTGAGGTCTTCATAATAGTATAATACAATGACTTTCTTTTCTTTTTCAGGAAGGGATTTGATTGCATCCACAATTACGTTTTTGATTTCTTCTTTCTCGATGATATTGTCAGGATTCATATTCATCGGAGACTCAAGAGTTTCCATAAAAGAAACTTCATCGTTCTCATCGCCTAAGAACCATATATCATTTAGAGAAACTAGGGAAGTACCAGATAATTTTGAGAGTAAGGAATTGTATTCTTCCATACTCACACCGAGTTCTTTCGCTATCTCTTCGTCCTCGACCTTCTTTCCCTCTTTGTTTTCCAACATCGCAATGATGCCTTCCAACTGTTTTGCCTTTTGTCGAATTGATCTTGGAATCCAATCCACTGATCTCAACTCATCAAACACAGACCCTCGGATACGAGTCATGGCATAGGTTTTGAATTTTATCTCTCGAGAAGGGTCAAATTTTTCAATAGCATCTAACAAACCGAAGACACCATAACTGACGAGGTCTTCGAACTCCACATTTTGGGGCATACCAATCGCGATGCGACCAGCGACATGTTTCACCAGGGGAGAGTATTTTTCAACGAGGTAACTGCGGATTTCCGGATTCTTCGAGGCTCTGTATTGTTTCCAGAGATCGGTCTCATCGAATTGATTGTATTTATCTAGCAATCTTGACATAGCTGACCGGGCACCCCGAATCTCTTACTTTATAGTAAAAATCGTAATAAAATAAAAATTACAAGAGCATTTTTTTCCTTATGTCGTTAAAAGCGATAAAATTTGATCACTCCTGTGGATCATCCTTAGCAAGCATCGTGCGGATGGCCTCTGCCATCAACTTTGGCTCGTTTTTAATCGCAATTTTGTCTATGACGATGTGGTCTCCAAACTTCCCAGATTTGGCTCTAGCAAGGCTCGGGTCCATTTCTGGCGGTGCGACCGAGGCCACTCCATAGTCGTCTATTCCCGAGGGTTCGGAAGCAAAGCCACTGGTTTCCCCTTCTTCGAAGCCCGATTCTTCGGAGCCTCCGCCGAGTCCCGCCAGCGAAAAGGTACTCACAAATTCTAAAAATTCTGGTACTCGTGATTCTAGAACATAATAGATACCAAAGCCGAGCCCACCAAAAGCGATACTGGAGAGAAGAGTCACGAAACTAATGTATGTAAATCGATTGCCCACTAAAAACCCGCAGGTGGAACTGATGAGACATCCCAAAACCGCAAAGAATAGTACGAAACCGATTTGCACTCTTTATTCCTCTTCGCTATTTTGTTTATCGAATTCCTTTTCTTTGAAGTCCACAAAGCTAAAGAACTTCTTAAAGAATCCTGTAAGACCTTCTTCATCATCAAAACTACCTTCTGTTTGCAGTAAGTTGTGAGTGATGCGTGTTAGGCAGGCGGCAGCCTTTGATCTTGGTGAGTTGAGAAAGAATGGCTTTTGTTCTCTGATGGATTTTTCAACTTCTTCGTCTTGGAAGATAAATCCGAGATTCTCCACCTGTACTTCCAAAAATTGACCAGAGATGTCGATGACTCGGTCTGCAACTTTTTTACCTTCAATCGCAGATCGTACTCGGTTCACAATGATCTTTAAATTTTTGTCTTTGGATTGCGAGACAATGGATTTAATGAGTCCATACGAATCTGTTATGGAAGTAGGCTCAGGTGTTGTGACTACAACCACTTCATCAGCTGGCATCACCAAACCAATGACATTGGATGAAATCCCGGCTCCCGTATCAATGATCATCACATCATAACGATCCAAATCCGAAAAACCTTTGATAAGGTTTGTTCTTTGGGTTTCATTCAGGTTGGCAAGTTGGGAATAGCCAGAGGCACCGGCAATGATATCCACGCCTTCAGGAGTGGAAATGATGATATCTTTTAATGATTTATGGCCTTTGACCACATGGTAGAGGTTGTATTTGGGAATGATACCCAAAAGCACGTTCACATTGGCTAGACCTAAGTCTCCATCAAAGATGAGGACCTTTAGGCCTGTCTTTGCGATGGCAATCGCCAGGTTGACTGAGACAGTGCTCTTTCCGACTCCCCCCTTACCGGACGCAATGGCAATGATTTTGGTTTTCTTTGCCGCACTGGGTGCCTGCACCAACTTAAGGGCAGGATTTGGGTCTGTGAGTTTTCGTAAATTAGCCGCTTGGTCCATTGCTCTGAAATTCCCCTACTCGCCTCGAGGAGGGATCCGCAGAGCTATCAGAAAGCCTTTTCGAAGACCTCGCCCGCAATCCCTCTTAATTTTTCTGGGTAAATAACACATTCTGCAAGGACTTTTTTAGATGCGTTGAGGATATCAAATGGGACATCCTGTCCTACGCTTAAGAATGCAAATTCCCTATGCCTAGTATCGGCAATTTCAACTACAGAACCTAAAAAATCTGCTTCATCTAGCTTGGTTACTAAAATTCTTTTATAAGAGAGAGGTTCATAGGCAGAGGCTACCGATTGTAAATTGGATACGGAAACGGTAGCACTTAAGACAAGAATGGATTCCAAATGGTCCTTCTCACCAAAAGCTTGGTAGAAGTCCTTAAGCTTTAGGATATTCTCCTGATTTTTATGAGAGTATCCAGCGGTATCAACCAGGATCAATTCAGAACCATCTCGGTTTACCGTTTCTTTTAACTTACGTATGTCTTTGGCTGCATAAAAGGGGAGTCCCATTGCATCGGCATAGAATTTCAACTGGTCAATCGCCGCAATACGGTAGTTATCTGTTGTGTACAAAGAAACTTTTTTCCCCATATGCAAAGAATACTTGGCTGCAAGTTTTGCAATCGATGTGGTTTTGCCCGCTCCTGTTGGTCCTACAAAAAAAACAACCTTACGTTTGCCTCTTGGTGTGCCGCTAAAGAGATCAAAGTCGGTTTGGATGCGGTCTTGTAAGAGGTCGACTGCCTTCTCGCAAACAGTGCTAAATTTGGAGAGATCAATCGCAGAGAGGTGGCCTTCTAAAGAGCGAATGAACTCATCCGCATAGCCTCGGCTCATCCCTTGTTTTTCTAGTAGCTCATTCAACTTTTCGAGATTTAAGGCAAGTTTATTGGTTTGCGTTTCTCGTTCTGGGAAAGAGATGGGCGATCGATCGGAACTCTCGGGAGCCTCTGCAAGGGATAAGCCCAATTGAGGCAAATCCTCTTCGTAAAAAGACTCTTGGCCTTGGGTCGGATTGGGAGAAGAGTAACGACGCCTTCTTTCTGAGTAGGGCCTAACCGCCTCTAAAGGTTTACCAAAGCGTCTGTCTGATTGGCCGACCAATTCGGGTTCAGGTTTTTGTTTCTGTTTGATCAACTCCTTTAGGTCTTTGAGTTTCTTTTCGATCCGATCTTTGGAATTTTGTGTCTCAGGGATGCCCACATCGATTTCATACATACGGCTTGCGAGCAGACCTGTCCCAAAGAGACCCCCTTCCGTGATCACTCTGTGCTCATAGATATAGGCTTGGGGCCCATATTTCATCTTCATCTGCATAATGCAATCCTGTAGGTCTTTGCCTCGGATCTTCACAAAATCCATTTTCTTCGCCCTCTTCTCTAGAAAGAAAATGATCCTTGCCCTGATTTTGGAAAGCTTTTTTTATGTGACATAATCATGGAAGACTCTGCCTTTCGATCGGAAGCCTTTGGCGATATCTACTTCATGCCAAAAGAGGGAGAGGCAGAGTCAAGGTATGTCTTTTGGGAAGGAAATCAGTTAACACATCGACTCATTCAGCCAGAGAAGGAAACATTTCAAATAGCAGAACTTGGTTTTGGGACAGGATTGAATTACTTCCTTACACGTGCCTTGTGGAGAGAAATCCCAAATCCACCTAATATCCATTATGTTAGTATAGAAAAATTCCCTATCCCTATCGGAATGGTCAACAGAATGCAATTGGAGATACAATCTGTACCCACTTGGGAGGAGGAATTGATTAAGGTTTACCTTCCCTATCTGGGAAAGCCATCCCAAAAAGAGATTCAACTTTTAAGCTACCAAACCGATCACCCTAGTTCCCATCATAGATTCACTTTGAGTTTGTATTTGGGTGATGTAATTTCGGCATTAGCACAAGTCGGAGGACCAATTGATGCCTTTTATCTGGATGGCTTTGCGCCGAGCAAAAATCCCGAGATGTGGTCTCCGTCTGTATTTTCTGAATTGAAAAGGCTATCCTTGGCTGGAACTACTTTTTCCACTTTCACTGCGGCTGGATTTGTCAAAAGAGGTTTAGAAAAAGAAGGATTTTTTGTGAGAAAACAAAAAGGCTTTGGACGAAAAAGAGAGATGTTAGTTGGGACATTTCATGGATGAGAAAAATTTTGAAGCCTTAGTGATAGGCGGAGGGATTGCGGGCATTGCGGTTGCTTATGCCTTTGCAAAAAGAAAACAAAAGGTTTTATTGGTAGAGCGAAACAGCTATTTGGCGAGCGAAGCGAGTGGCAATCCCAGTGGAATGGTCTATCCCTTTCTTACCAAAAAGGAAAGCATAGATTCGATTTTTTCTCTCAAGGCCTTTGACTATGTACATTCCATCCTTCCAAAACTTTCACAAAAAATCTCTTTGAAAACCGGAGCCTTTCTTCTTCCCAGAACTTCGGAAGAGGAGTCAAGGTACCATGGTGCAAAGATTCAATACAACTTAAAAGAAGAAGACCTAGTCAGTGCAAAAGATCCGAATAGCGGAAGAGATGGATTCTTTTTTTCTAAAGCCATCTGTCTTTCACCACCTCAATTGATAGAGGCTTTACGTATGCAATGTGGGGAGTTTTTATCCATCGAATATGATACAGAGATCAACAAGTATGTAAGTCCTGATATTAGTTCAATCAAATGGAAAGATACTGAAATCAATTTTAAATACCTTATCTTTGCTCAAGCAAATGAGATGAAATCTTTTGGGTGTTTGGACTGGCTACCATTCCGAAAAGTGAGAGGACAAATTGTATTGCTTCCGAAAAGAAAAGCCCTCTCACATTTATCCTGTGCATATCTGTTTGGTGACTACCTCACTCCCGATTTGGGGCATGGTTCTGTTCTGGGTGCCAGTTTTGATGAATATCATTTTGATGAGTCGCCAAGGGAGAGTGAGACGATCGAATTTCTACACTCAGCTCGCAAAAATTTGCCTTTTTTAGAAGAGACAATTGATGAGTTACTGAAGACAAAGGAGAGCATTTTACCAAGGGTTAGCTTTCGATCACAATCACAAGACAGACGGCCCAGTTTTGGAATTTTACCTAACGCGAAATTACTCCAAAGGATACAGAATGAACTTCCAAAACCACAACAAGTAAAAAACATTGAGATCCCGAGGTTTCAAAATACCTTTCTTTTGGGAAGTTTAGGTTCTAGAGGCCTAACGCATGCTCTACTTGCAGGAGAGTGGATTGTGAAATCAATTTACAATGAATTGAGTTCGGAAGAAGAGAGTATTTTTAAGGAGTTTCTTCCAGAGAGATTTTTGATTCGTGCCTGGAAACAAGGTCGTCTATTTGCATGACCAAAGTAGACTCATCTCTAAGTACTACTTTATAATCTAAAACGAAGACAGTTCGATTTGTCTCTTTTAGGTGCTGCATCCAAGCACTTTTCTTTGACCACTTCACCCAATCTTTGGTGGTGCAAAGATACGGGATGTAACTCGAATGATTCTCTGATATTTTTTTTAAGTCCTCATATTCATAGTGTGCATGATCTGGGAAATAAATCGTTTGGATATGTGATGTGGGGAAGAGACTCTTAGCTCCATAAAACACAGATTCTGGGTTGCCTACTCCGCATATTAAAACTCCTGTGGTAAACTCATCTTGGTCACCGAGCACTCTTTTGTATGAGTATAGTGAAGAGGCATATAGAATCGGCAGACTTGGGAACTGTGCCTTTAACTTAGGAATGAGTAAGTTCACCAATCTTTCGTTAATAGAGTTTAATTTAGTAAATACGAGAGTATCTGCCCGCTGTAATGATGAAACTGGTTCCCTTAATTTTCCTAGAGGGATTGTATAACCATTACTAAGTGGCGCATTGGAATCGAGGAGTACGATATCTAAGTTACGAACAATAGCCTTGTGTTGGAATCCATCATCCAACAATACAAAATGGTGAGGGTCCAAATGTTTGTTGAGATTTTGGAAGACTCGGTATCTATGTTTTCCTATTAATACTTGAACCCAAGGAAATCGTTGTTTATGGAGTAATGGCTCATCCCCTACAACCATTGGGTCATCATCCACGGCAACGAGTTTACCCTCTGAAGAGGCCTTTGCCCCATACCCCCTACTCAAAATAGAAATATGGTATTTTGGATAACGTGTTTTGAGAAGATGAACTAGATATTGGACGAAAGGAGTCTTTCCAGTTCCTCCAACAGAGAGATTGCCAACACTAATCACCAAACAATTATGTAATGGTTTTGGATCTTTCCTTGATTGGTTGAGTTTGAAGATGATTTGGTAAAGAAAGGAAATTGGACTGAGAAGAAAAATAATCATGCCCCAGATGAAACTTCCGATCTTTCGCATTGGGGATTAGCTATGTCTTTTTTCTAGTTCCTTGGCTATGGTCTCTAGACTCATTCCTTTTTCAACGAGAAGGACTTCCAAATGGAAGATTAAATCGGCGACCTCATGAATGAACTCTTTTTCGTTTGTATTCTTTGCGGCTATGATCACTTCACTTGCCTCTTCGCCCACTTTTTTCAAAATGCGGTCGATCCCATCCTTAAAAAGTTCTGCTGTGTAGGATTGATCGGGGAGATCTGATTTTCGTTTGCGCAATACTTCTTCTAATTTTAGTAAAAATTCCATTTTTTTGGTCTCTTAGGTCAAATCTGAAGAGAATTCTTTTTCCCAAAAGCGAAAATTCCAGATTGAGATGATTTCCCTGAGCGATAGATTGCAATTATGAGACACTTGCCTCACTTGGTATTCTTTTTGTTTTTTCTGCCAACCATTGCAATCCATTCGGAGACGATCTGGGAAAGCTCAATAGCGAAGGCCCTGGAGAGATCAAAACAAGAAGAGAAACCAATTTTAATCGATTTATATGCAGATTGGTGTACCTATTGTAAGGTTTTAGAAAAAGAGATTTTTCCAGACAAGGAAGTATCAGAAACATTACGCTCTTTCATCACAGTTCGGATCGATGGCGAAGCTTTTCCCAATCTTAAAAAAAGGTACCGAGTAGAAGGGTATCCGACTATTCTATTCATTGACTCGGATACAAATCTTTTAGGGAAAATCACTGGTCTTGCAACGAAATCGATGATTTTAAAATACGCAAAACAAGTCTTACTTGATCCCTCAGCAGAATCTTTAGTGCAGAAAGAAATCAAAAAATATCCCGAAAAAGCAAATCTCTATTTTCGCTTAGGTACAGTGCAATACCAAAAGAAAAACTTTTCACAAGCACTGAAATCCTTTCAGACAGCAATCGATCTCAACAAATCAAAAGAAGATGTACTCGTGCAAGATAGCGAATTTAATATTGCTTTGATTCATTTTGAGTCAAACTCTTGGAAAGAAGCAAAGGCTTGTTGGTATGATTTTATTAAGAGATACCCAAAGTCCCCTAATCGCCTCGATGCTCAAATTTACCTAGGCCTTACCTTGAACGAACTAGGGGATAAAAAGGCGGCTAAAGATTTACTCCAACAAATCAAATCGGACATTGAAGACCCAACAGACAAAGAGACCGTCGAGCAGATTCTCAAAGAAATCCAATGATCAGTTCAACGATTTCCTATGGAAAAATATTCGAACCCAATCTCTCTCATATAATTTGGTTTGTATTGGTTTCTACCATCAAACACCAAAGGTCGTTTTAAAAGTTTTTTGATCCGATCAAAATCAGGCTCACGGAACTCGCGCCATTCGGTTAACAACAATAAGGCGTCTGCTCCCTCCAACGTGGAGTATGGGTCTTTTTTGTACTCTACTTTCCCATCAAAATAATATTTAGATGTTTCCATAGCAGCAGGGTCAAAAGCCTGGACCTTTGCTCCGCGTTTGTGAAGTTCATAAATCACGGGAATGCTAGGAGCTTCACGCATATCATCGGTACCCGGTTTGAAGGCAAGACCCCATACACCAAATGTTTTGCCTTTCAGGTCCTCGTTCTTATAATACTCTAGTATTTTATCTGTTAGCCGAGTTTTTTGTTTTTCATTCACATCTTCTACCGATTGAATGATGCTCATCTTGGAATTAAATTGTTCCGCAGTCCGCAACAAAGCACGAACATCTTTTGGAAAACAGGAACCACCGTAACCAATTCCGGCATAGAGAAATTGCCTTCCAATGCGCGAGTCAGTGCCCATTCCTTTCCTGACATCTTCAAAATTTGCACCAACTGCATCACAGAGATTTGCAATCTCGTTTACGAAAGAGATTTTTGTTGCGAGGAAAGCATTACATGCATATTTGGTAAGCTCTGCACTTCGTATACTCATTGTTAGGATAGGATTGCCGTTCAATACAAATGGGGAGTACAACTCACTCATTTTTTTGGCAGCCTTTTCCGTTTCTGCTCCTATGACGACCCTCTCTGGCCTCATAAAGTCTTCAATAGCGGCTCCCTCTTTTAAGAATTCTGGGTTGGAGACCACATCGAATGGGTGGCTAGTATGTTTAGAAACAATAGCTTTCACTTGGTCGGCAGTACCCACAGGAACTGTGGATTTATCGACTATGATTTTATAGCCATTCATAGCCTTTCCTACTTCTTCTGCCACACCGAACACAAATCTCAAATCAGCAGAACCATCATCGGATGTAGGAGTCCCGACTGCTATGAAAACGAACTCTGACTTTTCCACTCCCTCTTTCAGGGAAGTTGTGAACTGTAATCGTCCCTCTTGGAAATTTCTTTTTACTAATTCGGTAAGGCCTGGCTCATAGATGGGAATTACGCCATTTTGCAAATCTTTGATTTTTTTCTCATCTTTATCTATACAAATCACTTCATTGCCATACTCAGCAAAACAAGTCCCTGCAACCAAACCAACATAACCAGTTCCGACTACACAAATCTTCATTCTTTCAGCCAATTTTTCTTATTTCTAAAATTGGGAAACAGTTTTTCTAACGAATTATTTTTGCATCTGCTTTGGTGGGAATATAGGAAATCCCTACCGATTTGGGAAGATTGATCCGCTCCACTGCAAAGTCACAAGCAACCTCACGCCATAGATAACTCCCTTCCAGATGGCTTTCCCCTTGGTGGATAGCAAACCCTAGGCTATACTTCCCTTCTGAGAAATAAATAGGGAAATGAAACCTTACGACTGCCTTGTCATTTGCATCCAAGGCAATTGGTTCCAGTTGTAAAAGGAAGGTATTGGTACCGTAGATACGATTTCCTCTTTCATCATCGATATGAAATCCAACTGTAACATTTTGCATCTTTGTCAGAGCTGAAAACTGAATCTTTAGGCTAACTGTCTCCCCGACGTAGAGCAATTGGCTTTTAAGACCGTTATCTCTATAAAATCCAAAATCTAGTTCCTGAATGAATTCTGATGCTCGGATAAAATTTGCTTCTTCTAAGGTTTCAATCTCACCGGCTACTAATTGCATGTAGCGATCCATTCCGACTTTGGGTGCGCCATCAAAGACAAGTTCTCCTTTTTCTAAAATCAATACACGAGAACAAAATGTACTAACCAATGCTAGGTCATGACTAACAAACAATACGATTGATCCTTCTTGTAAAAAAGCACGAAAGCGTTTAAGACATTTTTGTTGGAAGCTCGCATCTCCCACTGCCAATGCCTCATCTACAATTAAAATATCTGGCCTTATCGCTGTTGCTAAACTAAAGGCCAAGCGCATTGCCATTCCCGAGCTGTAGTTTTTGACGGGGACATTGCGATACTCGCTAAGTTCAGCAAATGAAAAGATCTCATCGATATGATCTTTGATCTGCTGGGGGCTATATCCCCAAACTAAACCATTATAATAAACATTTTCTTCACCGGAAAGCTCTGCATTGAATCCAAGGCCTAATTCCAATAGAGCTCTCACAGTCCCAAGTACGGAAACTTTGCCTTGGTCTGGTCGGGTCACTTTAGCAATTAACTTGAGTAATGTGGACTTACCAGCACCATTTCGACCTATGATCCCAAGAGCTTCACCTTTTTGGACAGAAAAGGAAATCTTTCGCAGTGCATACAATTTTGTATCAAGTCCAAAATAACCAAATGTAAGGCCAGTGAGCAATCGATGCCAAGCTTTGGAAAAGCCTTGGTATGATTTACTGACTTGGTTTAACTCTAATACCATATGGTCCAAAATCAGAGGTGATCTAAAACAACAGCTTGGAATTTACGTTTTGATAATAGATAGATCAGGATAAACGTAAGCAAAAAGGGAAGAAAAGAAATCCAGTGGAATTGTGAAACATAGTTGGGAATCACACAGGCCCGAAACATATCGAGAGGCACGTTCAAAGGATTCATTTGGTTTACTTCTTTTAGAAAGCCCTGCGGAAAGTAAAGTATGGGCAAGCCCCAAAACATGATTTGGCTTATCAATCGAACGAGAGGGGAAATATCTTTCAAGAGTATATTCAAACGAGAGAGGTAATGCAAAAGCAAGTGCAAATAAAAGCCAGTTAGTAAAATACAAAGGTAACCGAGAAAAGCGCCAAAGGGGTTTAATTGACCAGAAACATACAAAAGAGCATACACTGGCACCAAGGTAATCGTCGCATGGATGAGGTATTGGAAGAGAGGTATGGAGAGAAAAAGGTCCAGACCCAAAGTAGAACGCTTCAATAAGGATCTGTTGTCCGTTAAGATGCTTGTTCCTCGCACGAGGAGCTCCTGCAAAGGGATCCAAAACACGAGGCCTGTCAGGAGGTAGGAACTCTGGTCCCAAGTCTGGTTTGGGTGGCGGATGCCTAGGACCAAGAAAACCGTTGCATAGATGCTAATCAGAAGCAGATTTTGCAATAGCATCCAAGATATACCAAGAAACGAGCCTGCGTACTGCAAAGCGTAGTCCCTGCGAACGAGAGCCCAAATGATCCCAAACGTTGTCATACTTCCATTTTCGGAAGGTAGAACCCGCTTCTGGACTGGATTCCAGAAAGACTGAATGCGGGCGATTTGCACCCGCAAAGCTAGGTGTTGAGGAATTACATCCTCTTTAAGTTTCTCTGGCCAAGATCTGAGAGTTTGGGGGAAACCCAGTCTCCCTTTTGGACCACTTCACCTTGGAAAGCCTCCATGAGATACTCTTCAAACGTTTTGCCTTCCTGTGAGGAAGCAAAACCTCTTTTGGGACCTTGCCCTGACAATCCACTCTCTTTGTGGCGGTTGTAAGCGGGTTGATGGATGGATCTAACGATCATATACTTTTCCTCCCCGTCGTTCATTAGACGACATAAAAATTAAAAATAGCACCAATAATATACTAAACGCTTGTTTACACTACTTAACAAATGATGGGCTAAGTCAATGTTTTTTTGTGCGTTTCATTGGTTTCTTACCTCCTAGAATACAAAAGCCCTGGGACAAAAGGGCGCATTCGCGTATTTTTTTTTGAAAAAAGGAATCGTATTATGACTCTTTGGCTGCGGGTAAGCAAGTAAAAAACGCCAATCCGCCCTTTTTCCACCTTGTTCCCTGGGATGTGGAGGAAATGGGAGTATGCTGCATTGGCTGTATTCGCCATCCTTGGGAGTATAGGCCCTCTGCATTCGGAGCCCTATTGCCCCTTTCCGCCTTCCTTCTGGCTGAATGCTGGCTTTACCATGAAGGAGTCTGTGGAAATCTTCCAAGCCTGCAAACAGGAAAAAAAAGAATTCTTTCTTTGGTTACAAAAAAAGCCAAAAGAAAAAAAAATCTTAAGCCTCATCTACCGAGAGAAATCAAAAGCGAAAGCAAAACATACCGAAACGAAAAAAGAGAAGCCGACCAAAAAGACTGAGGAGCTAAATATCCAATCCTTTCTTGCAGGTAGTTACCAAGTAACAGATAGCAGATACTTTCCTTTGTACGAACGCAATCATTCCTCATTTCAAATGGGAGGTAAAGTGTATCAATATAGATGGATCCTAGAAAAAAGAGACAATCGTGTGTTAGGTGGTTTTTCTTTTGAGGGAAACCTATTCCATGCCTATTTAGGGTCTCGTTATAAGCCTATGCCTAATTTTTATTTTGCGAAAGACCCAAATTTCTTTTCCCAATTTGATGGCAATCAATCCCATCTTCCACAACCTTTATTGGATTCTCACTTTCTCGGTTTCAATACAAAATTTAAGCAAGAGAAACTTTCCCTTGGGATTTACAAATCCTACACTGTTTCCCCTGATCCAGGATTTTACTTTGTTAACCAAGAAAAATCTTTCGCCTTCACCTCTTCCCTCACGACAGGGATAATCAGTCTCTATCTGCAAAAGAGATTTGTATGGGAAATGTTTCCTGGTGTGAAGCACCATATACAAGGAGAGGGCATAGGCTCGGCAAAATCTTGGATAGGATTTGTATTCCATCGATCAGAAATAAATAACTTAAATTTAAAATTTGATATCACTGGCTACCGAAACCAACCAGGGATCAATATACCTATCTCTGAACTCTCCGAAAAACAAGGTAGCAAACAAGACTTAGGTTTTCAAAGGATCCGATATAAAGAATACTACCAGTGCGAAACTCTGTTTTCCAGAGAAGGGCTTCGCTATGAATCTGGCTTTGGAATACTATATCCAGTTTGGATTAGTGCATATGGAGCCATTTCTTTTCGCTACCGATACTATGAGGAAAAAGGATTTTACAATGAACATTCATTTGGAAGAGGTATCTTCTATGAGTACCGTGAAAACAACTCGATACTTAGCTTAGGGATCGAGTCTAGAGTCAATAAGCTTCAGTATGAAGCAAAAATTGCCTATCCTGTATTTCCAAATTACAGATTTGAACTAAGTATACTCCTTCGAGATAAAGATATCATGATGAGGTCATGGTTTGAAAATTGGTCTTTTGCAACTGACTTCAATATGGATTTGGTGGACCGTCCCCAAATATGGAAATTAAAGTTTGTAGGCCAAAACTTGTCTCTAAATGTAAGTATTTCCGAAAAAAAAGGAGATCCCAATTATATATATTATACAAATTTTCAGTTTCAATTTTTGTTTTAAGCTCTAATATAAAAGTTCATCACTTTGGATTTCAGAATATTTTTTCAATAAAAAAATGGGAATGCTATTCTTATCCGTAAATTCATCGGCATTGGCTGGCAACTTCCTACGGATGGGATTGAGCAATAATCTGCCTTTTGCGTCCTTTTCAAAGAAATAATATCCTATCCATTGCCCTTTGATGAGATATGGATTCCCTGGGAACAATGAGCGAACAAACTCCTCCCCCTCTTCATCAAATTTATTTCTTCGGTAGCGAAAGTGAATTTCTTGTCCATTCCAATCGTAAAAAACAACAAAATCACCTTCTTTGGCTTTAAAAAATAATTTCCATTCTTCAGGAAATTTACCGGCAGTTTTGAACTCTTGTTTTCCTTCGATGATTCTTTTTTCTGAGAGCGGAATTGGACTTAGATAACGTTCTTTTGTGTTTTCTTCTGCAGATGTACTAAGAGTAAAGATGAAACACAAAATCCAAAATTTAAGTTTCAATCGTTCATTCTGTAACATTTTCTGCCTTTTCACTTTCTTCCTCAGGGCTTGATACTTCTACCCCTTTGATTTGGTCGATTGCTCTTTTGGCTGCTTTTTGCACTTTGGGACTTGGATCACGATCTCTTTTATATTCCAAGAGGTCAAGCGCAGAGGGATCTTTTAAATTTCCCATGTGCTCTATCACACGCAGGCGGACCATAGCATCATCGTCTCTTGCGAATTCATTCAACTCCTGGATGACATCTTTATCACCTAAAAGTACGAGCGCACCGATGGTATAAATTTTGAGAGATTGAGCTTTTTTGCCATCTAATTTGCCAGCAGTCTTTTTTAAAGAATCCAATAATTCGAGTAATTTAGATTTTGCATTGTTAGCTTTTATTTTCCCTAATGCATTGATGGAATAACATCTTAAAGTTGTCGGGGCAGCATCGTCAAAAGCTAAGTCAGATAACATAGACTCCGCGGAAGAGTCTTTAACTGAGCCAAAATATAAGGCAATCTGTGCTCTTGTATCGCTATTGTTAAACTTTTCTTTGAATTTTATTTGGAAAAACGGGGAAGCTTCGATGCCATTGGGTAATTCAGCGAGTGTATTAATCATTAAAGTCAACTGATTTGAGCTTTTAGTGAAATCTTCTTTTCTTACTTTCTCAATCAGAGGGCCCACTGCGGTAGTCAGTTTTAACTTTTTGGCTGTAGAGATAGCCTGTTTCGTGACATCTTCATTTGGATCTTCAAAAAGACGAATCACAAGGTCACCAAATTGATGTAAATTTAGTTCACCTACGGTTCGTAATACGACAATTTTTACTCCGATGTCTTTTTCGGATTCTAACAATTCTCCTAAATACAGGTACAATTCATTGGCTTGTTCTTTAGGGAAAGACAACAACTCAAACAGAGCCTGTTTTCTTTCCTGAGAGGTTCCATAACGTAATACTTTAGAAAGGACTTCTTTCTTTTTGAGGATTTGTTCCTCGGTCAATTGTCCTTTTTTCTTTTCAACTTTTGTGGGAGGGTTTTGTGGATTGGTTTCGTTTGTTTGGGTGACCTCCGAAGAAAGGAGACTCCCAAACAGCAATAAACTGATTACGGTACAGCGCTTAAGAGCGGCTTTCCAATTCCTCGATTCTACGGTTGAGAGCCTGGATGAGGTGTTGGTTTTCCAAGTTTTGACGGAATTTTTCCAGGAGGTCACCAATGTCTCGGGAGAGCTCTTCGATGTTCCAGGGTTTTTCCACATAACGACTCAATCCTCCATGATTGACGGCATAGATGGCCGAATCCAAGCCTGCCTGCCCCGTCAGTAGAATTTTGATCGCATCAGGAAGCTTTCTATGCACCTGTTCGAGGAATTTGTCCCCTTTCATTCCAGGCATTACCTGATCGGAAACAATCAATTCTACAATATCGTTGCCAGATTGGATTTCATCGATGAGGGAAAGAGCCTCTTCAGCGCTTGTCGCCGTTTCAATCGAATGAGAATCCCCAAAGCGAGCCATGAGCTGCTCAGCCAGTGTTTCCAGCACCGATACTTCATCATCGACACAAATGATATAACCTTTACTCATTCTATTCCTCTTTTCCTATCTCTCCCTAGTAGACGTTACGACTGAACCAAAGGGAAACCATACTTTGTCTTTGGGGAAGGAGCCTCTAAGAGAGGAACCTTCCAAATTTGTTCCGCATACTCGCGAATGGTCCTGTCGGAGGAAAATTTCCCCACCCGTGCAACGTTTAGGATAGATTTTTCTGTCCAGGAGTCTTCGTTTAAAAAATCACTCGCAATTCGGTCTTGTATGCTATCGTAAGCGGCAAAATCTGCAAGAAGTAAATAACTATCTTGGTAGACGAGACTATCGTAAATGGGGTTAAAAATGCCATGCTCTGAAGGTGAGAAGAAATTTTCTCGGATCATCAAAAGCACCCGTTTCAACTCACTATTTGCCTCTAAATAATCCTGAGGTCGGTAGCCCTTCTCTTTCAGAGCAAATACTTCAGGAGTTTTTAGGCCAAAAATATAAATATTCTCTTCTCCTACTTCTTCTAACATCTCAACATTTGCACCATCCAAGGTTCCCACTGTCAGCGCACCGTTTAACATGAATTTCATATTGCTCGTACCAGAGGCTTCTGTTCCTGCAGTTGAGATTTGCTCTGAAAGATTACTTCCAGGAATGATACTCTCAGCCAAAGACACTCGGTAATTTGGCAAAAAGACCAATTTCAATCGATCGGCGACATCTGGGTCATGGTTCACCACTTGTGCCACATTGTTGATCAATTTGATGATCAATTTTGCCATATAATATCCCGGTGCAGCTTTGCCTCCAAATATGACTGTTCTCGGCGTTACAGTTATGTTTGGATTTTCTTTGATCCTTCGATAAACTGCGATCACTCGCAGAACATTTAACAATTGTCTTTTGTATTCATGAAACCGTTTGATTTGTGTATCAATCAGAGAATTTGGATCTATGCTGATTCCCGTTTCACTCTTAATCAACTTTGCTAATCGATCTTTATTTGTCTTCTTTACTTTGATCCAATCAGCTTTGAATTCTTTGTCTTTGACAAATGCTTCTAAATTTTTTAACTCACTTAAGTTTGTCGCAAACTTTGGCCCTAATTTTTTTTGGATTAGGTAAGACAAACTAGGGTTAGACTGAATGAGCCATCTCCGAGGAGTTATACCATTGGTTTTGTTATTAAACTTTTCTGGGAAGAGTTTATAAAAAGATTTGAAGATTGTAGTGGTGATTAATTCAGAATGGAGAGCCGCCACACCATTTACCTGGTGTGAGCCTATAACGGCAAGATTTGCCATGCGAATTCTTTTTTCTGCACCTTCTTGGATTACACTGACTTCACTGATTTCATCAGGTGAAAGTACATTCTTTGCCTTCGCCCATTCCAAAAATCTAAAGTTGATCTCATAGATGATTTCTAAATGACGAGGAAGTAACCTTTCGAATAAACTCACCTTCCATGTCTCTAAAGCCTCAGGCAAAACTGTATGGTTTGTATAAGCAAATATCTTTGTAGTCAAATCCCAAGCGTCTTCCCAAGACCAGTTTTCTTGGTCTACCAAAACGCGCATGAGCTCTGCAATGCCTATGCTTGGATGTGTATCGTTTAATTGGATGGCAACTTTTTCTGCGAGATTTTTGTAGGTGCCCTCAGCTTGTTTGTGTCTCAGCAAAATATCTTGGAGAGAGGCCGCGACCATAAAGTACTGTTGTTTGAGTCTGAGTTCTTTTCCTTGTTCGGTGGTATCATTGGGGTAGAGTACTTTGGATATGTTTTCAGAGATAGACTTATCTTGGACTGCCCGCATATAATCCCCGTGGTTGAAGTAATCCAAATTAAACTCTTCCGATGATTTTGCTGTCCATAGCCGTAAATAATTAACAGTGCTTGTATTGAAGCCAGGGATGGGACAGTCATGTGCCGCTGCGAGCACCGTCTCCGCTGGGATCCAATCGTGTTCAGTACGTCCTCTGCCTGAGATTTTAGTTTCAGTATAACCATAAAATCCAATCGAATATGTAATGTCTGCACGGATCACTTCATAAGGAACTCCGTCCGCATCCCAATGGTCGGGCATCTCGACCTGTTGCCCATTTGCAATGATTTGGTTAAAAATCCCATAATCATATCGTATGCCATAGCCAAATCCGGGTACATTTAAGGTTGCCATAGAATCCAAAAAACAAGCAGCTAGTCGACCCAGACCTCCATTCCCTAAACCAGCATCCATTTCAAATTCTAAGACTTCTGCCAATTCAAGTCCGAATCCTTTGATCATCTCACTGACAATGTCGTACAAGCCAAGGTTGATCAATGCATTGGAAAGAGTTTTTCCCATTAAGAATTCTAGGGAAAAATAATAGACCTTTTTGGGATTTGTTTTGCGGTATCTTTCATCTGTTAGGTTTAGACGATCGATTAAAAAATCTCTCACGGTATGGCCTAGGGCTTTGTAGATATCCTCGTTTTTTACTGTGTATTTATTTTTGCCGATCGTGTATTCTAGGTGATGAGCGAACTGCTTTTCTAAAGAAATAAGATCAGCTTTTTGTTCTTCCGAAAGGAGGCCGAGTAAACGAGAGTTTTCTTGGATCATGAGAGCAAATTCTACTGATCCAGCCTTTGTAATTCAAGTAAAAGAAGAGAAAATTAATCCCTTGCAGAAACTTTTCTTTCCAAGATGAGTGTGGCACCGATTGGAATTTTGTTTTTTTCGAACCAGCCTAAATTCACCTCAAGAGCATACTTCGCTGGTTGTAGTGAATTGTACAACTCTTCCGTCTGGTTGGGTTTCATATCGTGAGTTTCCAATAAACTTAGGTTTGCATCAAAATAACCAAGAGAAAGCGGTAGCAAAGTGTTTTTCATCCAAAAGGATAGGTATTCTTTTTTGGGAAACACGAATAACATGCCTTGGTCTTGGCCTAATTCCTTTCGGTTCATAAGGCCCAAGGCCCTCGTACTTGGATTATTTGCGATCTCCAATTTGATGGCTTTGTCGGCAATCGAGCCGAATACAAATTCCGTCTCAATAGGATAAGATTCTGTGGCTTGGCAATTCAGAGAGAGAAAGAGTGAAATGACTACGATTATTGATTTTGTGAGCATATTCCCTAACCTCCAAAATTAGGTTTTCTTTTTTCTAAAAAAGCGCCAAGCCCTTCTTTGGTTTCAGGGTCAGAAAAACGACCACCAAACAACTGTCTTTCCCATTCGATTCCTCTTTCTAAATTGCCTTCCAGACCTTGGCGGATTGCCATCTTGGCAGCACGAATGGCATTGGGTCCTCTTGTCAAAATGGTCTGGATCAATTTTTCAGATTCCTGTAACAAGTCTTCGGCAGATGTAATTTTGTTCACTATGCCAAGTCGGTAGGCCTCTTCTGCAGAGATCATATCTCCTGTAAAAATCAATTCACTCGCTCGGCCAACCCCTATCAAGCGAGGCAGACGCTGGCTACCACCAAATCCTGGAAGAAGACCCAAAGAAACCTCAGGCAATCCGAGCTTCGCAGAAGAAGACGCATAACGAATATCACATGATAAAGCAAGCTCTAGACCACCTCCTAGTGCAAACCCATTCAAAGCCGCAATGGAGACTAAAGGAGAAAGTTCGAGTTTACGGAAGACTTTTTGGCCAAGCTCAGAAAAGTCCCTTCCTTGTGGTTCCGAAAACGTTTGCATTTTTGCTATATCGGCACCTGCTACAAAAGCCTTTCCCTCACCTGTTAGAATAAAGGCTCGAAGGTGTTTATCTCGCTCCATCTCATCAATTGCAATGGATATATCTGAAATGACCTGATCATTCAGTGCGTTTAGGGCCTCTGGCCTTTTGATTGTCACCAAAGCGTAACTATTTTTTTTCTGAATATCTATGAAACCCAAGTGTATCTCCGCTATTTAATCTAATTCTAGTATTAAGAACATTGTGTCATCCAAAAATGAGACGATTCCGTATTCTGATTTCAAATCTTTGATAATGACATCCTGCAATTCTTCTAAGGAACCCACAGTTTTATTGCGATTTAAAATATGCAATAATCCTTCTGTTCCCAACTCTTTGCCTGATGAAGTCACACATTCAATAAGTCCGTCTGTATAAATGACAAATCGATCGCCAGATTGAAATGGAACAACCTTTTCCTGAACGATCGGCGAACGAATATTAAATCCTAGAATAGATCCATCTGTTTCTATCTCTTCATAATTTCCGTTTTTCGGACAAAAGAGAAGATATGGATGACCTGCATTTCCAATGGTTACTTTTTTGTCCAAAAAATCAAAGAATAAGTAAACTGCAGAAGCATGGTATCGATTGAGATCTTTTGTTAGACGAATATCCAAATACTCAAGAAGTTTTACTGGAGAAAGTTTGAATCGGTAGGGAATTGTCGACACCAAGACTTTCATGATGGAGGCAACCATAGCGGATGAAATCCCATGACCTGCCACGTCGGTCAAAAACACTCCTACGTTTCCTTCCCGCAATTGAACAAAGTCGAAGAAATCCCCACCGATTGTATTTGGATTTTGACGATAGAATTTAAATTTGAGACCTTGGATTTGCTCATCAGCAGGGAATAGTGTATCCTGAACCTTCTTGGCAAGTTCAAGATCTTGTTGGATGACACGTTTCTCTTCTGCATATTTATAAAGTTCTAATATATTCTTACGTTTGTTGATGATAAAGAACGTGCCGATCGCAGAAGCGCCAGCATAGGTTAGTAGCGGAAATAATCTGGCAAAGAGTGAAGTAGAATTTAAAAGACTTTCCGGAAGAAAAAAATTAAACACAATATGAAACATAGAAAAGTAAATCCCAGGGAGGATGCAAGCCCAGCGCTTTAGCCTAAGACTGTATACGAGGATGATAATGCTACTGACCATTAAGTAAGCATTGAACAAATAAAAGTTCTCTAGACTTGGAAAGAAACTCAAGGAGTGGGATACTACGTAATAAAAAACACCATCGGTTACAAAACCACCCAAATGAATCGCAAGACTCAGTATCTCCCGTTTGGTATTGATGATGCCAAACATCAAAACTCGAATCAAAGTGATCAAAAACAAGAATGGCAAGACCGAGGGAACGATCCTAAAAAATGGTGGGATCAACAAAAGGAAATAAAAAAAGAAATGAATGAAGAAGGCATAATACAGGAAATCGCGTTCATATTTTTTCTCCATGACGGAGAGAATTTCCTTGTTTCTTGGGCTGTCCTCCCAAGCATACTGTTTCCAGTTCAAATTTGTAAGAAAGAAAAACATGCCTAAGGCTCACCCCAAAGTATACTTTCAATCTCCGAACCATTTAAGGTAATCGTGAAGGATTTGCCCGTATCGAGATATTGATCCATTTTCGCTGCTAGATCCAATGCTTCCTTTTCCGAGTCGATACGAAAGAAAAATGGAAACGAATTCACTTTGTAATTGTAAGGAAAGCGATCAGATACGATAAGTGTGACACGGTAATGATTTGTACGGGATTCCAGCACAATGTGACTTACCTCTTTTCGCGACAAGACACGAGTCGTCGGAAGTCGGTTCCATGGGTTTGATTCAGCAAAAATACCAAAAGCGAGGAAAAAATAGCAGACTGAGAATCTCATCCTATGATAGAATTTTGAGAAGTCTCTCGTATTTGAATTTAGCATGACTCAGATGAAAATGCCTTTATACATCCTTTTTCTTTCCTGCATTGTGATTGTCAACTGTAGAGAGAAATCTGTGAATATTCCTACCAATCCATATGCTTCCTGGTCATTAAGTGATCCAGGCTTGCAAAGGAGATCTCTCAATTTCCCTCTCGGTGAAGAATGGAACCTTCGCGTTCAGGATTTAGATGATGTTCACCAAAATACCATCATCTCCTTAAATGAAATCGATGGAATTTCGGAAAGGCCAATAGCATCTCCACAGGCAGCCGATTTTTCCAGGAAGCTTTTTGCTATACGTAAGAGTTTCCCTGACAAAGTAAACCAACAACTCGACCAATACTTGATGGGCATCTACTTCGTTAAAAATTTAGGGAGCTCTGGTGTAACAGGTATTATACGATATAACCAAGAGCCGATTGGAGGCATAGTTTTTTTGGATACCTCACTTCTATCCAAAAAGGCAAATGAGTGGGCTAGTTACAAAGACCGATCTGTCTTTCAATTGAAAGATGGGGAAGATTTGTATGTAAAAATTGAGGAAGATGAACAAAACAACATAGAAAATGCACTCGCTTTCATTTTACTGCATGAATTTGGCCATATCATCTCCGTGGTGGATAAAATAGCTCCTGATACTAGCCTCATGAAACGAGATTTTCGAGGCTTCCCCTTTTATAAAGGATTTTGGCTGAGCGAAGTAGAGTCCGAATATGATGCAAATATTCATAAAAAATCTGAGATTAAATTTTACGCAAAAGGTAGCATACCTTTAGATCCCGATGGTTTGGATATCTACTCTGAACTAGAGGACACACCGTTCGTTACTTTGTACGCTAGCACAAATGCGGATGATAGTTTTTCTGAAGCCTATGCCTCCTATGTGCATGTGGTATTACAAAAGAAACCCTATGAGGTCTATTTCAAAAAAGGCCAAGATACAAAGCTTATCTTTAAAAATGGGATCACAAGAAGTGATGCCGAAAACCAAGTAGAGGTTTTAAACAAGCTGTTCGGTATCAAATAGTCGACGATATCAAAAGCACCTAATCTTTTCGATCTTGATTCAATCGCGGTAGTTTAGAGAATATCGATTCTACCGCTTGCATTTACCGTCCCTAGAGGGAAGGCTGTCTCGCCTAGGCTGTTTAACTTTGCTATCGTTTGGGAGAGATTTGCATCCGATACCACAAGTATAAAACCCACACCCATATTAAAGGTAGAAAACAAATCCTTTTTCTCCAGGTGAAAGTCTTCCTTTAGCCTTTCAAAGACTGTAGACCGAGGGATTTGTGCACTTAAGATTTCTGCGCCTAGTCCTTTTGGCAAAACACGAGGTATATTTTCATAAAAGCCACCACCAGTAATGTGAACCATACCTTTAATCTCTTCGGTCTCAATTAATTTTAGAATTGGTTTCACATAAATTCGAGTAGGAACAAATACATCTCTGGTGATAAAATCCAGAAGTTCACCAGAGGGTAATTTCCCGTTGGGCATTAGTAACTTTCTTAAAAGCGAAAAACCGTTGCTATGTGGTCCAGAGGATTTCAAACCTATGATTTTGTCCCCAACCTGAATATTTCTTCCATCAATCAGTTTATCCTTCTCAACGACTCCTACGACAAAACCAGCCAAATCATACTCATCAGCTTCCATTACACCCGGATGTTCCGCTGTTTCACCACCTACAAGTGAACAATCGGCCATTAGGCATCCATCAACAATCCCAGAAACGATCTTTTCCATGCGGGCAACATTGAGTTTACCGCATGCTATATAATCCTGGAAAAACAATGATTTACCACCATTTACCAATATGTCATTTGCACACATAGCGACCAGGTCGATACCAATGGTGTCATGTTTATCCAGTAGCCGTGCGATTTCTAATTTTGTACCGACTCCATCTGTCCCTGAAAGAAGGATTGGAGTTTTATAATCTTTTAGAAAACTAACATCATAACAGGCGGCAAAACCACCTAAACCGCCAATGACATTTTGGGAGAAGGTGGAAGCGACCCTCTCCTTAATATTTTGAACAAATTCTTGGCCTTTTTCGGTATCTACACCTGCTTGTTTATAGGAAATGTTTGTTTGCTCAGACATCTATTTTACTTCCTGTGGTTTGATCATCATTAGAGAATACTTGGGTAAAAACTGAGTAAGGACAGAATGAAAGACCTCTGTATGTAAATCATTATCCGAGTTTAGAAATACCTTTATTGTTGGATCAGAACTCTTCAATGGCGAGAGAGTATTTTTTATGTGCATTGCTGTTCCCAAATTTCCATCATAAACCTTCACATTTGGAAAGGAATGTTGAATCTTTTCTTTTAAAAAAACATAATGCGTACAACCCAACACTATAATATTTGTTTGGTCCAAGACTCCGCGAATTTTTTCTTCCAGAAAATGCCAAGCTTCCTCCCAAGCACCTTGGTCGATCATTTTTGCCAATCCTTCACAAGCAACAGGGAGATAGGAGTTCTCCTTTTGTAAATTCTGCACCAACTGATTGAATTTTTCTTCTTTCAGGGTCAGTGAGGTAGCAAACACAGCAATTGTTTTTCCTGGATTTTCCATGGCTGCCGGTTTGACTGCGGGTTCCATTCCAAACACTGGGATAGATTCTGTTTTGCGTAAAGGTTCTACTGCCACGGAAGTTGCAGAATTGCAGGCAATCAAACCTGCATCAATCTGGAAGGATTTCAAAAATGAAAAAGCACTTTGTGAAATTTCTAGTACAGATTGTTTTGGCAAGTGTCCATAAGGCCCATGGAACAAATCTGCAAAGTAGATATAATTTATATCGGGCAAACTCTCATACAAACTTTTGAGTACAGAGAGTCCACCTAGTCCCGAATCGAAGAGGCCGATTGTGGAACCATTCTTTCCCAAAAGTTTAGGAACCCAAATAAGATTTAATGCTGTCAGCCAAGGTCTTGAATATCCAATCAAATTTTTCTTCGTTTTCTTCCAAGAGTGTAACTCGAAAGCCATTCTTTGAACAACAAAATGAACTTAAAGGTACGACACAAATGCCTTGAGAGGCTAATAGATGCAATACAAATCGTCGATCTAGAGCTGCCTGTTCTAACAAAGGATTCACATAGTTCTTCACTTTTTCATTTGGAATAGGCAATGACATATTTGGTTTGAGAACACCATCTTCAAAAAGCACAGTAAGGTAAAAGGCTCCTTTGGGTTCAATGACCCGCACCCCTTTTACGGATTCAAAAGCCTTGGTTGCTTTTCTTGCTTTCTGTTTAAACTTCTCATTTCTCATTTTCAAATGAGGTAAAAAATTTGGGTGGGAATAAACTTTCGGTATTGATAGCTGAGGGAGGGTCGTAGAACACACCTCAAGCATTTTAGCATCTAACAATGACTTGATATATCGATCAAAAACCGGATCATTTTTTCGGTTGAAAATTTCAAGCCAACCGCAACGTGCACCGGGCCAGGGAAATTCTTTAGAAATAGAACGTAATGCAAATCCACAGACCTTTTCACCAATAACTTCGGATAAATGGACAGAGCCCCATTCAGAATAGTTAACGTGAGCATATGTTTCATCGCAGATCAATATGATATCATACTTCTCACATATCTTCACGATCTCTCGCATAACTTCTTTAGAATAAACTGCACCAGTAGGATTGTCTGGATTGATGAGTAAAATTCCAGCGATAGAATCATTGTATTTCACTTTGTTTTCAATATCTTCTAGGTCTGGCATCCAGTCATTGTCAGGATTGAGATCATAGGTTAGGTGCTCATAGCCTGAATGTGCGGCTTCTGCAGAAGAAAGGGTGGAATAAGCAGGTGAAGGTCCCAGGATCCGTGCCTCTCTACGCATAAATCCGAAGATCTTAGCGACGGCATCACCCAATCCATTGAAAAACAAAATATCATCGGAAGTGATTTGTGCACCTCCTCTCTCATTCACTTTGGCGCTTAAGAACTTTCGGGTGCTTTCATCACCTTGTGTTGCGGTATAGGCCCAGGATTTGTTTTCTGCGACCAAGTCGCTCACAATGGATTTCATCCAATCGGGAATGCTTTCTCCCTTTTGGATGGGATCACCTATGTTTTCCCAGGTGATGTCTACACCCATACCTTGGATTTGCTTTGCAATGCCGACGATTTGTCGGATTTCATAGATCAATGCATCAGCACCAGAATGGACAATATTTCTTCTCATGTTCGGAATCCTACTTTCCTGTTCGGTAGACAACCTCCACCAAAGGCACGGATAATTCCAAGGATTGTGCCTCCCTAAATATCTTCAACCGTAAGACTCCTCCCAATCCTACGAGCCCTACTTGTTCACGCAAATCATTGATGTTTCTGATTTTGATGCCATTGGCTTGTAGGATAAAGTCATAGCGCCGAAGCCCCGCTTTTTCCGCCGAAGAACCTGGCTCGATGTCATAGACCAGAACCCCAACGGCTTCTAGAGGGATGCCCAATGACTTTCTGTGGTCAGGAACAGGAGCTGTTGCCATCACACCTAAGGTTGCGGGGCGGATGTTTTGCCCTACATTTTGTTCAATTTGCCGCAAGACCTTTTTTACATAATTGATGGGGATTGCAAAGCCGATCCCGGAGTTCATCCCATTGCCTCCTCGGATCATCCGGTTGATTCCGATCACTTCGCCATAGATATTCAGAAGAGGTCCCCCACTGCTCCCAGGGTTGATGGTCGTATCTGTCTGGATATGCGTCTGGCCGGTTTCATCTAAATCCTCTCGGGATTTGGTGGAGACAACACCCACGGTAAATGTTTTTTCGAGCCCATATGGAGATCCAACAGCGATCGCCCAGTCTCCGACTTCGACTTCATCGGAATTTCCCAAAAAAGCTGGTTCGAACACTTCATCACTTGGGATTTTAAGGAGAGCAATGTCTGCTCTCTCATGGCTTCCGACATACCTAGCTGGGTAGATCTTTCCATCTGGCATAATGATTTCTATGATTTCAGCATTTTGAATGACATGGTAATTGGTTACAACAAATCCCCTTTCATCAATGATAAAGCCACTGCCAAGAGAAGATAGCCTTTCATCATGTGCCTCCCCAAATGCGTAAGGATGGAAGATCATCTCCGTTTTTTTAGTACGAATGGAAACAACGTAGGATTGAGCCACTCGATACACATTGTGAAAACTGTTTTGCAGTTGTATGGCTTGGTTTTGTTTGCTCGCAGACACTGGCTTGGGGGTCGCAAAGATCTTTGCAACCGAAGAACGGATTTCAGGGAAAAATATTGCAATTAAAATCAAAAACAATAAAACAAAGTTGAAGTAGACGATTGTAGGAATGGAGTTTTTTCTTTCCATAAGATGCCGAAATCTGCACCATATTGGATTCAGAGATTTATCTGTCGAACTAAAAAGTATTCTTGTATTTTATCTGCCTTGTTTCTAAGCAATTGCCTTCCTTATCTCTACCATGTAAGCAAAGAACAATCAAGTATCCTCTTAAATCGAAGGGAAATAAACTCTGTTTTGCAAGATACTAGTGTTGATGAGCGGACAAAGAAGAAACTCGCCTTAATTCAACTCGCAAGAGAGTATGCAGTCAACAAACTGAAATTAAACCCAGATGGTGGCTTCGAATATTATACGAAATTAGATAGAGAAGAAATTGGATGGAATGTAAGTGCATGCCAAGCCCTTGCCTTCGAGTCTTATACATGGTGGTTTCCATTTGCTGGCACTGTTCCTTATAAAGGATTCTTTTCAAAGGATTTAGCTCTTAAAGAAGAGGAATCATTAAAACGTTTAGGATTGGATACAAGAGTAAGAGCTTTTGGCGGGTATTCAACTTTGGGATGGTTTTCGGATCCAGTTTTGTCACCACAATTGGATTGGGAGGATACCAAACTAGTTGGATTGGTCTTTCATGAAATGGCTCATGCCACAAGTTACCTTCCTGGAGATTCCAATCTCAATGAATCTTATGCTAGTTATGTGGAAGAAAAAGGATTGGAACGATTTTATAAGGAAAGAGAAGGAAAAGACAGTCCGTCTTTAAAGGAAATCCTAAATGAAAAAAAGGAAAAGGAAACTTCCATTGCCATACTAAAAAAATATGCTTATGAGCTAGACAAGATCTATAAAAGCCAGTCTACGGATGAGTCAAAACTACAAAAGAAAAAGGAAACAATCCAAAGTTTCAAGGAAGAAGTCATTCGTTTAAACATCGTACCAGCAAAAAAAATCGAAACATTCCGCAAGAAAGAATGGAATAACGAAGACTTTTTAGGAGTCCTTAGATACCACTCGGGAAACCAAACCTTTGAATCATTGTTCACTCAAGCAAATGAAGACTTTGGAATTTTCCACTCCAAAGTCAAAGAGCTTTTCTCGCTTAGCGCGGAAGAGAGAAAAAAACTCCTTAATCTTCCGTAATCATTGCAGACGTAAAGAGTGAATAACCAGTCCAATAACGGTCCTCTGGGCTAGTGCTCCTTGCTGCTTCTTTCGCCTCTTCAAATCGCACATAGAGAGGTTTTTCGGTATCGCTTGGTAGCATCAATTGCTTTAAGAACTTAATATTTTGAAAACCGTTCTGGATACCTGAATGTAGTACAAAAAGTCCTTTCGATTTTTGGGAAAGATAATAACTCGATACCGCAAAATCATCTGAGTAAAATGTACTTTCCCCTAACCTATTGTTGGAAAGAAATCGAAATGTATTTTTAAACTCTTTGGCACTTGAAATTGTTTCGTTCTCATAAGAAACGGTGGTATTTTCAGAAAGTCGCAATACGCTAGGATCGATGACATATTCGGCACTATCATTTTTCCCTTGCACTTCCCAAATCATAAGATCGTTTATGATTTTATCTTCTGGGTTCATTTTATCCATACGATCCATAACACCTATTTGTTTGCTTGAAAATTTAAGTTTTTGTTTTGATATGTTTGGTGAGTCGATAAATGTTTTCACTGAGGCGACTCTATAAAGTTCGATATCTGGTATTGAAAGAGGAGCTTTGCTGTGATAACCAGAAAGATATAGATAATGCCTTTTCCCCTTTGAAAGTCGCAGAGAATTTTTGTATCGATCTGCCAAAGATTCCCTTTGGATCATCTCCATCCCGCCGATTTCCGTTTCGATCCAATACTTCATGAGGTCTTTTTTTAACTCTTTGTTATCCATAAAGAGTTCTCTTCCCAAAGATTTGTTATCTTGAAAAGAAAGTAAGTATGTCTTTTTCCCCAAATCAAATATAGCCGAGAATTCCTGTCCTTTGGGAAGTTTAAGTTTAAGTTTTTCGGCCAGGGAAAAAAATCGTGGAATTTCAGCAAAGGTGACTTTCTTTCCCAAATAACGTTCGCTATGGTTTCTAAACAAATCTCTCGCAATGGCAATGTCAAAAAATACTTCGGAAGAGTTTTTCTCAAGTGCCGTTTGTAGAAGATATGCAAAGAGAAATTCCATCTCCTTACTCATTTCTGGACTAAGCCATTCATTTTTAAGCGAGGAATTTAGAGCGTTGAGACTATCTACCCATTGATTTGGACTTTGATTTTTAAACGTTTCGTAATACTTTCCTATTTTATGACTCGATACAATTCTATTGGGAAGCTCTCTCTTGTAGAGATAAGATAGACGTTGTATGAGTTTTAAATATTCTTCATCTAAAAATGAGTTTCCCATTCCAATGGCTAAATATTCTGATTCGAATGATTTTAAATATTTATCAGCAGATTCACGATCTCCTCTAAGATACAAACTCTCTGCTAAAAAAAGACGAAATGCTAAAATTCGCATTGGTCTTTCTTCCTTTTTTTCTTCTGAGATGATTAAATCAATCAGAGCATTTACTTCATTTTGTTTTTGATTCATGATAGAATTTCTAAGTAGAGAATACATTAAAGTACGATTCAAATGAGAAAGTTTACTCAAAACACTTTCACCTGTTGTTAAGAATTCGGGTGTTAAGATCAAGGGATCAAAGTAGCCTCGATTCACTTGTGCTTTCCAAGACTGGTATAATTTTATTCTAAATTGATCGTAAATAGAATCGGCATAACCATACTTCGTAAACTCTCGTGAGAGAATCTTTTGGTCATATTCTGACCATTTTTTTCTAAAACCTAAACTATAGGCAGATGTAGAAGTCAGAGTGGTCTGATCTATGCCGACATCACCAAACAATAAACCTTTATGGAAAAGAATTTCAAGTTCTCTATTTTTCGCTGTATTTTTTTCTTTTGCTGATCTTGCAAACGAATAGGTTCTTTTTAGCTCCTCTTCTGCTTCTTTCAGAAGATAGTTTTGAATATATAATGTGCCAAGACGATAGGATTGGAGGAATGCATCTTCTCCTTTCTCAATTTCCTTTCTTGCCTCATTGGACTCTTGTAAACCTCTCACCTTCCCAAGCCGGAGCTTCTGATAAAACTCCAATGCCTTTTCATACGTTCCAGCTAGGGGTCCAATCCAAACATTTTTCATCTCTCCGCAATCTTTTAAGTCTTTATCCGTATAACAGGTAACATAAAAAGAATATCGAATTTTATTTTGGAATTCCTTATCCTTATATTTATTTAAAAGAGGTTCGAAAAAGATTTTCTTGGCTACCGAAGGAAACAGTTGAGTTTTCAATTCGGCTAATTTTAGCTCGATATCTGGTAAACGAGAATCCTGATTTGGCAATAGGGAGGATGCAGAATAATACTTGTCGTACGCGATCTCAAAATCCTTTAATTTTTCGAACTGTTTACCTTCCTCCATCAACTGTTTGGCTTTTTCTAAATTTTCTGCGGGGACAAGTTTTGTATCCCAAGCACCCAAAACAATAACATTTTTATTTTGATTTAACTCACTTAAACTTGGATTAGTAGATAAAAAAACTTTCAAATCTTCAAACTTTGAGTAAAGCACAAGATTTTGGATCCTACGGGATCGTAATACTTCATATAGATAACCGATTCTTTGCCAATCGACTGGCTTGGAAAATTCTGAAAGCGGAAGTGCAGCTACTGATATCTCATTTCCACTCGTTGTGAATAATTCTCGCAGTGGTAAATTCTGGGAGACTTTATCGGCAAATAAACTTCCATTTAGAGGAAATGTTTTTGTAGAAACCAATACATCCGTATCGTATACCAAAGGACCAAGAGTATATGATGTTTGTGCTCGAGTTGGTAGGGATGTCTCTTTGGTCGTTGAGTCGGTGAATAATGTTGTCCATTTCCATGATCTTTCATTTTTCTCCTGGAAAAGATCACTCTCGGCCGTTCTCGAAATAAAAGTAACTTGTTTTCCTTTTTCAGAAAAGAATCCTTTCAATTTCTGAACATCCGATATTGAAAAACTATCACCTAATCCCTGTATTACTACAGTCTCAGAGGAAACTTCAGGTAGACAGGAGCCTTCATCAAGCGACAAGCAATGCTTGTGAAAAATATTCTTATTGCGCTCACTGAACAGATGGTATTGATTTTCAGAGTGATACACATACAAAATTCGATTGTCTAAGGTGAATCTCTCCTTAGGATTCCAGAATATTGACCAAAAGGAATTTCTCTCCGGGCTAAGTGAATTTAATTTTGATGTATATGCTTCTAATTTCTGAATCTCAATCTGTTTACTTTTCAGAAGATTGTCGACATTTTCTCTATTCTCAGACTTTGTTTCCATTGTTTTCAAAAGAGTTCGATATCTTTTGATCCAATTGAGTAGATCCGAATAGGCAAGATTTAGTTTAGAATCCTCAAATTCGAACTGAGAGTTAAAGACCTCACGAAACAATTCTATGGAACGCCTTTCTTCCCAAAGCTGTACTAGAGCGCTGAAATTTTTCTGCTCTAAATAATATTTACTTAGTGTATTTACTAGACGATCAATTTTGACTCGAGGTGAAAATAAGCGGATCTCAGGACTCTCTTTCCAATCCTTTTGAACTTTCTTTACCGAATTTTGTAGATCTAAATTTTGTTTAGAGAGATTGGCTAAGCCTGATTCCATTTCTATTTTTTGTTGGTGCAACCAAAATAACTCATCATCAAATCGAAATTCGTAGGCGAGTTCCGCAGCTTCATTCCATTTCTTTCTACTGAGTTCTATATCTCCTAATCTTCGATAAATGAACGCTAAATTATAGAGTAAACGTATTCTTTCTTTTTTTCGAATAGGATCTTTGGGCAGACCAATATCAATCGGATCTACCAATCCTGGATTTTCTAAAATCTCTGCTGCTTCCGCATATCTAGAAAATGAAATTTCTGGATTACCTACACTTAACTCTGCTAAATAGAAATTGGCTGTACCACGAATGACATCATATTTATAGTATTTTTTTCGGAATTGCAAGTCGCACAATTTGTCCGAGCATGATTTCATAAAATCAGATTTCCAAATCTCTAGGTTTGCGAGAAGGTCTTTGAGAGCTTTTGTTGCCTTCTCTGTATTTTCTTTATTTGCTTCTACAAAACTAAAGACGGAAGTAGAATAGCCTGCGATCGCTTTTTCTTTTGAATCAGGACTACCATTCGCAAAGACAAGTTGAATTAAGTCCTCATAAGATTTCAGTGCATTTTCTGATACTTTGTTTTCGTAATAAATCTGTGCGGCCACTTGCTTGGACTTTGCAAGTATTGTAGTACCCATTGCCGTCTTATCCAGAGATTTTTCTTTAATAAAATCATTCCTAGCACTTAACTCTTGCAAGGCTAATTCAAATTCTCTTTGTTCAATGTGATTTTCTATACTTACACCTAAAGTAAGTAAATATTTGAAATCATCTGGGAACTCACCAGGAAATCTTCCCTCTCCAATCACCCTTTTGTCTTCTGGCAATACAAGATCCCAAGAAGAGAAATTTTTCCATCTCTGCCACAGCGATTTTTTTGATTTCTGGTATTCCTGTTTTGCTATCGACAACATCTCATAAGAACTTTGAAATCTACCAGCCTTTTGCATGGCAATAGCTAAGTAATTATACAGATTGATAGGGTGTAAAAATTGAGTTTGTTGATTGTAGGCAATAGAAGTTTGGAAGGATTCAATCGCCGGAGTAAATTGTTGGCTCTCAAGCTCTGCAAGTCCTTTTAAAGCAAATAACAATGCCAACTTGGAGCGAATGTTCATTAAACGCTCTTTGGTAATTGTATTTTCATCGGAAGCATAAGCATTCACTGCTTGGTAATATTCGTTTTTGAAATAAATTTGAATGGATGATTGGAATTGAGAAATTGCCTTTTTGTATTCTGATTGGTAAATCAGTGCCCTTCCATAATGGTATCTAAAAACTGCTTCTTGTTTATAGGATTCAAATTGATTTTTTGCAAGGAGGGTTTTTGAACTCTCCTCTACTTTTTGAAAACTTTCATCGGCTTTCGGATAATTATTTAATAAGAAATAGTTATTACCTAAATTTAAGTTTAGATCAGAAAGCACTTTGGGCTTTAGATTCTTCTGTCCTAAAAAGACAAGAATTTGGTTATAGAGTTCGACATTTGCCTCCAAGTTTTTCTCAGGAAAAAACTTTTTATAAAGTGCCAAATATTTTTCTTCATCTGTTTCGGCTCCTGGCTCAGCCCGCCGCAATTTCATTAGGTCAACATACTGATAAAGCCAACCTAATAGTTGGTATGCATCATGGTAAGTGGGATCTGCAAAAATAATCCATTTCAGTTCCCATTCTGCTTTTTTATAATTCTCTAATATCTCTTTCTTTCGGAGGTCGGTCATCGTATTCGTGGCATAGTAATACGATTCATAAATTACATATTTGTTTATAAGAAAGTAAGCATATCCGTACAGTGTCGATAAATCTAAATGCGGCCTTGCGCGTGGGACTGCTTGTTTGTAGTATAATTCAGCCCATTGTAAGGCCTGCCCAGACAGAACATTGATTTGCTCCAGATCTTTTAAATCAACTACACTTCTTAGATATTTATTTTCAGTTACCAAAGAAGTGACGTCAGTAATATTTCCAATTACGTTTAGTTTATCCTTTCCTAGTACATTGATTTGGGAAAGTAAGGCACGTTCTTCTTCTTCCCGCAATTTTTTACCATAGTTAAAGATTGTATCAACCATTCTTCTCTGGTAGTAAACACCGTATTCTTGGTACAAACTATCCAAGAAGAGGTTTTTCGTTTTTACCAAAAACATGTTCTGGTTATTGTAAAAGTAATGAAACGCTGATTCTCTAAGATTACCTAATCTTTCAAATTCCAAAGCCTTATTCTCAAAATAAAAGAATGCATTTTCAATATCGCTTATCTTTAGATCGACTCCAAGATCTTTGTCGTAGAACTCGAGATACACTTTTAAATTCCTTAAGGCATCACCAGTGTTTCCAGAATACTTTTGATTTTGGTACTTTAGTATATGGGATTTAAGCAATATTGGATTTTTATAGGCGACTTTGTAAACTGGTAGTTCAAAGACAGAAGGCTTTCCAATGGGTTCCAGATCCATTTGAGGCGGGATAGGAATGATTTGGTCTAATAATAAGGAAGAATTAGCAAAATCCCTTAGAGAGTGCAAAGCCTTGGCTTTTTCAAACAATAGAATTTGTTTGAATAGGTCTTCCGACTGATTATCAGCTTCTGAAAGTAAAATATCTACCCACTGAAGGACCTCACCAGGAGAACGATTTGATTCTATTTTTAAAATAATATCTTCGATCAAATATCGTAGATCGCGCTTTGTATTAAAATCAAAGTTCTGTTCATTTCTAGTCAGCGAACGTTCCGCCTCATCTTTCCAATTCTTGAAAATTTGTTTGTACACGATGGGTAAAGTCTTGCTATCTTGAGTGAATTCATAAGTGCCTAGTTTTCTCCGAATCTCGGAAATGAGATGATACTCAGGGTATCGATCCGTGATTTCAATCAGATAACGTTTGGTAGATGGAATATCTTTTTTCTTTTCGAAATCATCTACTAATAAATGCAAAAGTGAAGGGATCGTATCAATCGAAACATCCGAATGCGAATTGATAAATTGCAAGAGTTCTTGGTTTTTAGTAGCAGGATTTTGCGCAAGCCACCTAGCAAAAGCAAATCCGAATGCTGTATCTCGGCCTAATTCTCCGCTCTGCATACCGGAATAGATTTGTTTTGCTTCTTTTGATTTTCCCATTTTCTCATATGCTTTTGCTTTTAAGTCATTCACCTTTGCTTGGTAAATAGGGAACAAGGGATCCTGGGAGAAAAAAAGTTCCATAGAATTTAAGCCAAGAAAATAGGCCTCTAAAGATTGACCGTCTAAGAATGTTTTTGTCGATTGGTATTGTTCTATAATATTACTTTGTTTTGGGATTGAGCCTGTGGCCGGCAAAAAGTAAATATTGATTGAATTGAAATAAGGAGCAGAAAATAAAACAGAACCACCGTTAAAGGTAGAATATTTGACATCAAAAAAAGAAACCTCTCCAGAAGATAAAACTTTCTCTTCTCCTGTCTGTAGATTTCTCATTACGAGTAGGCTCACATCCCGTTCATCTAGTTTGCCATTTCCATTTGAATCTTTTCGGATGGATGCGTAATATAAGTACTTTCCTAACTGGTCAACGCAAGGGGAAAAATCTAAAAAAGCATTGTTTGTTATTCGTTGGATTTCTTTTGATTGAATTTGGAATGAATAGACTTCGCCTCTATTATCTTCTCCATACGAGATAAAATATACAACACTTCCGTCTTTACTCAAGGAGGGATTGACGGCGCCGTTTTGGGTTAATAGCGTTTTCTCTTGTGGACGAAAAGGATTGATTTGTACTAAATTTGGAATACCAGGGGTAAATGCATCAGAAACATATAACACATATTTGCCGTCCGGAGTCCAAACTGGATCTGTGTCAATGATCCTCTGTCTTTTCCCTTCTTTTTTTGCAAGTGGATTGGTTAGGTTTATCGTATCAGTTTCAATAAAACGATTACCTTTAAGGAGCTCTTCCATCCATTCCTCAATATTCATTTCCAGAAGTACTAAATCTCCATCTGAATCAAATTCTTCTGAAACAAAAACGAGATACTTTCCATCCGGTGAAATTGCTGGTTTGGACTCAGAAAAAGAATTTTCTGTTACTGGAACAATCACAGAGCTTTTTAAATCACGAAACCAGATATCATTGTTTCCATTTTTATCCGTAGTATAAAACAAAAACCTTCCATCAGCCGTAGTAGAATTGTATAGATTATTTCCACGTTGAACTGTTAAGGGAAATGGTTTTGTTTCACCAGGTTTGAAATAGTTTTTAGAAATGGACTGGTAATCAAAGGTAACTGGATTTATCTTTACTCCACTTTGCAAGAGAGTACATTGGAGGAGGGTACTTAGAAAAAATAATGAAAGTTTACTCGAGGTAGTGCGAGACATCTACATTTTCTCCCATTTACCTGGAGAAATTTCATAATATTCGCCTTTACTAACATTTTTGATATAAACCTCAGACAGGTTGAGTCGAAGTGTTCGAAGCTCCTCCTCCTTTCTTCCTTTTTTCTTCTCTTCTTCAACTTGCTTATCTATAACCAGTTTTCTTGATTCATTTACCAATCTCAATACATCATCCAAACGTTTTCGTTTTGCGGGAAATTCATATTCAGGATAGAAGGGAGATTGTGAGGCAAACGGATTAAACTTCAAAATGCCAGCTTGGCCTTCACCGATCATGTTATGTAATTTATATCGTTTTACTTCAGATTCTAAGTACAATAATCGTTTTTGATGTCCAAGCAATTCGGGATCTTGGCCAATTTCGGAAGCCAATTGACTGTTTTGTTGACGACTTCCCGAAGATGATTGAATCGAGGAAACTAGCCAGCCATCTTTTTCTAACTCTCTATCTTCACCGACCATCTGTTTTTCTGCCGCCGTTTGTGCATTGGTGATTGTAAAGGGAGGTACCTTAAAGTTGATGAGGGCTTGGCAGTTACCAAATATTATGGACGCTAGAAGAATTGTTAATCTGAGCTTCATGTAAATATCCTATTGATAGGTTTCTATTTCCGATCGAGCACGTTTCAAAAAATTTGCTAGAGGCATTCTCTGCTGTGATATTTTGCTATCTTCCAAATTAATGAATACCGACAAGATAGATCTTCTAAAAAATACATCCGCATATACTAAGCCTTTGGACAAAGAAATATCGATTGTGTTTACCGCATAACTATCAGCAATACGGTCTATCAAAAAATTCTGAGGCGAGATAACATTCAAGGCACTTTTACCAAAATCACTACCAATTTGAAAAATAGAGAAGAATAAATCCATGTTTGCGACAGGCTCTGTTAAATCTCTAACAGATATATTCAGGTCAGCCTTGAGTTTACCATCAGCAATTTTATCTCGAACTTTTGGTGCCATCAATTGTTTCAAATCTATATCTCTTATCTGAAGATTGCCACGAAACTCCATTTGTGAGGGACTTGAAGTTCCGACATTGAAAACGATATTTTTCCCAAAGACAAGTCCATCTAGCGTATAGGCCTTCAAACTTTCGATCGAGGCATAATTTTCTTGGTAGTCGATGCGCGCGGAAAAACCAGGAAGAGTTCCCTGCCTCTTCACATATTCAAAAGGAAGGTCGGGTATACTTGGATGAGTCCCTATAATCTGACCAATTTTTAAGTTTGGCTCTAAGGTTCTGCCATAATTCTTAATAAACTGCGATTTATCCCCCACGATAAGACTTTCTTTTCTTGTCCAATTAAGACTGTGATGAAAAGGAATCTTAGCATCCAAATCTTCCACCAAAAATGCCTTACATTCAAGTCCTGGGCATTTATGATTTGTTTGGTGAATATTGGAATGATCTGATTGGAATTCACCTATGATGTCAAAATCTTTGATCTTTGTAGAGAGATTTACATTCCCGCTAAAGGAAATCCCTTTTAACAAATTCTTTTTTGTAGAAGACTTCAATGACAAATTTAAATCCAAGTTCCCAAAATATGGTCCCAACGGAGACTTACCTCCTTTTTTCTCAAGGGAGCCTGCGCTCTTAAGTGATAAGATGTTCTCATACCCTGTCATTTGAAATGAATTGATTTGGATTTTTTCATTTTCTGCTAAACTTCGTAATAAATCCATTTTTATGGACAAATCCGAAAGCTCTAGTCCAGGGATCTTTCCTGTTAATGCCAAAATAACTTTTTGGTACTTTGAATTCAAAAGTACATTTGAGTCTATTTTGAGTTCAGGATGGTCTCCAATCACTGATTGCAAGGGCGCAATTTTTTCTTTTAGGAATAAAGGTACAGTTTGTAACAAAAAAGGTATTTTTGCACTGAGGTTGAGTGGTTTAATATTTATATTTTTTTCTTCACCCAATCGGACATCACCTTGGAATTGTAAGGCTAAGGCGTCCGCTCCAGATAAAGTTTTCTGATTTAAAGTAAACTTTGGAATGGATAGGAAAGCCAATTGAAATGGCCCAGAAAAGAACAAACGGATGTCACCAAATAAACCTAACCATGAATCTGGTGACCTAGATCTATCTAATGAATAGCGAAATCGTTCAACTGATAAGGCCAACTGGACTGGCAAATTGCTAAAATCCTTTGCCCTGATTAACACCTTAGCTTTTGTTGTTCCACCCAACATAGAAACATATTCAACTAACCTAAGGTTTTCAAGTGAAACGTCCAAATCTAATTGTTTGCCTTTGTCCATTAAGCCAGAAATATCGATCTTGATCCCATTGTATTGCAACTGGCATTGGTCGATGAAAAAGGATTGCAACCAAGGAAATGGGTCTTCTGCTGATTTTGATTTCCCTTCGGAAAAATCGACACCCAAGCCTAAATTCATAAGTAAAGTCGGGATCTGGTGGGTTTTTCCAGAAGATGAAATAGATAGTTGGTTGGCGATAGCGACCAAAGAAAAAATCGTCTCCTTCCCAGTTCCTTTAACAGTTGTTCCAGAAAATGAAACATTGCCGCCCAAAGCAATTTTCGGGACTATCCCATCTAATTGCAAAAGCAACTTATGAAGCGGTTCGAGATTGATTTTTGACTCGGTGACGGCAATATCAATATGTCGATTGTCTTTTGTTACATTGTTAGCTAAGCCAGCTATCTGCAACCACCTATCACCTAAGATAGATAATGCGATATCTCTAAAAATAACTTTATCTTCTTCAGGAAAATATTCTATATGATGGCTAAGAACGGCACCAAACGTAACTGGCTTATTTTTATATGTGAATTGGATTTGCTCTGAACCAATCTTTGATGTAAAAAGAAAATGAGGGTTTTTATCTCTGTCGCGATTCCAATCCAAAAGTAAACCGATGGGAAGGCTTTGTTTCCAATTCAAATCTTTGGTTTCAATTTGGATGGAGGGCGCACGCTCGGGGTTGAATCCTAAATACAATTGGTCAATTTGTTCAGTAATGGTATAATCAAACGGGAGATTGGTGAATCGATTTGTGACCAAATCAAATCGAAAGTTTAGATCCTCAATGCTCACAAAAGAGTTGGGTTGCGATTCTTTTGTGATATCAATTCTCACATCCTTCAAAGATAGGTGTGCCTCCGCCGCTACAGGTATCCATGTTCGTAAGGAACTGAGTGGTTCTTTTGGTTCTTCCTCTTCTTTTTTTTCATCGGAAGGTTTGAGAAGGGTCGCAAAGTTCCAAATCTGATTTCTCTCGTGTAAATGGATCTCGGCGGATTCCAGAGCTATTTCTGAAACCTTCAATTTTGCCAAAAGAAGCATCGGGATCTGGTAGCGAAGAGCCAAACGCTTCGCCTGGAGAAGGTTCTCCTCTGGAAAAGGTTCTTTTGTCTCGATCCGAACGTTTTCAAATTCAAAACCAAAAAACAAAGAGAAACACCGAGTTTCCAAATGTACCCGGGCCTGGAGGAAAGATTCCAAAAGTCTGGGGAGGAAATAATCCGCGGAGAAGCTATTGAAAACAGATTTGTAAAGGATAAAGGAAAGGAGAAAGGCACGAAACACTCTCCTACGCAGGAGCTCCCTCAAGAATTGCTTCCAACGAACCAACACTGCCTGTGCTCCCTCGGAAGATTAGTATTCGAAGGAGTCTTCTGCCTCTTCTAGGGTTTTATAGATCTCGAAAACACTGGAAAGCTTGGTGATTTCCATGAGATTTTCAATGTCTGAGTTTAGATTTGCAAAAACGAGGCGCCCATTCAAACCATCGATGTGTTTATAAATGTTCAAAAACGTTCCGAGCCCAGCTGAGTTAATGAAGGGAACCTTTTTCAAATCAATAATGAATTTAGGCACTTGTCCTTTTTTGATGTATTGTTCAATCTTTTCAGAAAGCTCAAATTCATTCCCCGCTTTAATGGCACCTTCAATTTTAATGATGTGCACGTCGTTTTTGCTCGTAACTTTGATTTTCATAACCCTTCGGTAAGTGGTATACGCAAGGAAAATGGAGCAAAAACACCGTTTGTAAAGCAAATTTTTATGCACAGTGCAATAATTCTTGCCCGTGCTTCTGGAAGTGGTTCTTTGTTTTCGCTAGATGGACTCTTACCTCTTTTCTGGTAATTCCCAATATCCTTGCGATCTCTCTTTCCGAAAATAGACTCTTGTTAATTGCTTTTTCTCGTAAGACCATCCATTCGCGTTTGTGTTTTCCATACTCTTTTCTTTTTTCTGGGTCTTGGGCCTGCATCAAAAGGCGTGTATACCGTATGATCCTTTGGTTGCAGGTGTCCAATTTTTGCTCGGCAGCTTGTTTCTTTTTATCATATAATGTCTGAAAACTGTCCCGGTTTTGGCCCATTTGGTGCAATCTCCAGAGAAAGGCCTTTCGGTATTTCCCAAGAAGAGGCAGATCAAACCGAAGGGAGATGACCAAATTTGACATTAACGGGAGTAAGGTGAGATGCTGTTCCACAAGCTCGCGTAAGCTCACATTGGGATCAAAGAGATTAATCTCCTCTTCTTTTTTGTCTCTCCACATATCTATATAGGCAATGTTACCCTCTATATCAAATTGTTTTCGAGTTTGGTTTCTGTATAAATTAAATCCATAGGTGACAAAAAAACCTAGGACAACTTGGATATGGTATGATTTTGAAAGATTCCACATAATGGAAAATCGTTCCAAAATCTCTAGAACCAAATCCGATTTGTCATCGTCTGAAATAATCCTTTTCTTCGCTACTTTCTCACTGATCCAAGGTGGTAATGATACCCGCAAGGAACTTAGATCTCCTGTTAGTCGTGCTTTTGAAATTTCCGCTCTTAATTCTTCTTCTGTTTTCGTTTGATACATGCGAAATAAAATACAGAGTGTTCAAATCATGTCGAATTCGTTTTTACTTTTAGTAGTTCTAGTATGGGAAGAAAGGTGAACTTTAAAGGCAAAAAGGTGAATATTATTTTATTTTTCTCTGAACTAGAAGCCTAATCACTGTTATCGAAATATGAATTAAATTAAACCATACAAAAGGGAGATAAGAAATTGTTGCGACATGTAGAGAGCCAGCCATAAACGCACCACAGCTATTCCAGGGAACAAGCGGAGATGAAAGTGTTCCTGAATCTTCTAAAGCTCTAGCAATTTCTTTTGGTTTGACTTTATATTCCACGGCAAACTGACTGAAAGAGCGTGCAGGAATGACGATGGAAAGGTATTGGTCTGCGGTGCTTAGGTTAAGAATAAAAGAGGAGGACATAGCCGTGAGCAATAACTCTTCTTTTTTGTGTATCCATTGTTTCCAAGATTGGATAATGCTTTTTAAATAACCCAAGCCCTCAAGAGAGCCCCCAAACCAAACAGCCGTAAGGATCAGAATCTCGGTAGGCAAAACAGCGATAAGTCCTCCCCCACTCAAAAAAATATCCATCCTCTCATTGCCTGTATTTGCTTGGTACCCAAATAACAAAGTATGTCCGAGAGAACCTATTTGGTCCAAAGGAAATTCTAAAAAACAGAGAGACGCGAGGATTCCCAATGAGAGTGAAACAAAAGAAGGAAGAGAGAGGATAGAACCAAGAAATACTAGCAAAACCGGTATGAGGTGAAGATAAGAGATAGGAGTATCGAGAGAGTGGGAGGAAATTGACCACTTGGTTGCTTCTATGCTAATGGCAGGCGACAAATATCCATTGGCTATCCAAAACAAAAATAATGACAATACAAAACTTGGAACGGTAGTCCTTAGCATAAAACGGATATGCTCTTGGATGGGAACAGAAGTCAAAGAAGAAGCGAGGATTGTGGTGTCAGAGAGAGGAGATAGTTTATCTCCAAAGTAACAGCCAGAAATAATGGCTCCAGCCGATATCTCTGGAGGGATGCCATAGAGACTTCCCAAGCCCATCATCGCAAGTCCAACCGTACCAGCGGTTGTCCATGAACTACCGGAAGCAATGGAAGCGATTCCATTTACAATTGCAAATCCTGGGAGTAAAAATTTAGGAGAGATTAAGGATTCTCCTAGAAGAATGAGATGGAATAACACTCCACTCTTTGCCCAAAAGGCAATCAAAATACCTACCAAAGCCAAGATGAGCATTGCCGGAAAGACAGATTGCACATTTTTCAGAAAGGAATGGACTACAAAATGCAACGACTTGCCTATCTTTGGTCTAACAAGGATTAAAACAAATCCCGTAGAAAATAGTGCTAGGTGATGACCATAAGCAGAAACTGGCGTAGGCAATAGAAACTTAAAAACAAATATAAAAAGAAATAGGATGGCGAAAGGAATGTATAGCAACTATCTCATTCCTTTCTCTGTCATCTTGGTACAAAATGAAATCAAAAGAACCGCATTTGGATAAAGTAGATGGAAAAACCAAATAGAAAAATGATTCCAAACCAAGAGAGTAAATTCATCCAAGGCTCTGGTCTATGTTCCCTCGGGATATCCTTTCCAAAGAGAATCAAATGGTGAATGAATGCAAGGATAGGCGCATTTAAAAAGGACACCGTTGTCGCAAAGTCGACCAAACCTTTCATACTTGTCAAAAAGACTGAGAGAATGGTAACGGAACCAATCGCAACAATCACAATCCAAAACCAATACAGTTTCTCTAAAGAAATAGTCTTTACTTTGGGGAAGAGCCTACGGGACGCATTGGCAACCACTCTAGGGTAGGCATCATAACAGGTCAAGGTTGTGGAAAACATTGTAAAGAAGGCTGCGACCAATATGATGGGATATGCCCAAGAACCTATCGATGCTGTATACAGTTGGATTAGTTCGCCAGCGAAGGTAGCAGCGGAACTCGAAAACTCCTTTCCCGTATGGTACATCATATTGGACCCGAGGGCGAGAAAGAATACAGCAAGGACCGTTGTTCCCCAATATCCGATTTTGAAGTCCAACATCGCCCAACGCATAGGCGGTAGTTCGCCGTTCTCTTCTTTTTTGGCTAAAGTCCAATCAGATTGCCATACCGCTGCCTCTATTGGGATGGGCATCCAACCCATAAGGGCAATCAAAAAGGAAATGTCTGCGGCCTCACGGATCGAAAAGGATCGTCCGTCCCCTGGAAGTTTAGGGACAATGGCAAAGAACGAAAGTATGGTGGCCGTAATTGTCGCCAAGGTGAGGCCAATCACAATCCATTTCATCAATGTATCTAAGGCACCAAATTTACCCACAGCTAACAGGACCGTACAAAATCCCAAAATGAATACACAAAGTAGCCAGGGTTCCATTTGGATCCCCAAAATAATTCCAAAAAGACCAGAAGTGACTAAAGTGACAGTCGCAACGATGATACACATTGTACCCACTGAAATGAAAAAGAAAATCCAAAGAGGTGCTTTTCCCAAATTCTGATAACCATCTAACAGGGAGTTACCGGTAACAATGGTATAGCGAGTTCCTATCTCGAAGAAAGGATATTTGATCAAGTTTGCAAAAAGAACCACGATGAGAAGCTCATACCCAAACATGGCACCAGCCCTCGTGGACTGGACGAGATGGGAAACTCCTACTGCCGCTCCCGCGTATAAGAGACCTGGGCCTAAGTATTTAAGGAAAGTGAAAGAGCTTGGTTTCATGATTTCCTAAGGTCATAGAAGCTTGGGGCTTTGGCAACTGAATCTTTTTCTAGAAAGCGAGGGCAAAAAAAGACCCCCAGGTTTCCACCTGAGGGTCTTTGATCTCTTAACTAGATAGCTATGATCTTAGTTTGAGTTCGGGAAAGTTGTAAAGGTTCCAACTTCTTTAAAAGCAGTCGCCACTTCAGATTGAATGCCTCTGAAAAAGGCATTTGAGCCCTCTCCACAAACAGAAACCTGACTTGTACTGGTTAATAATCCAGCTCCAATTAGGCCAGTTGTACTAGTTCCCCCGATCGCACCTTGCAAAACTGTTCGCTTTGTAGTGTTACCGCCATAAATACATAGGCCGAGTAGAGAGGTTGCGCGATCGTCTCCACGACCATCTCCAAGCAATAAAGATTGAGCTCCACCGTTTGTTGTAGGTAGTTTTCCACCTCCCAGAGCTTGAGAGATTCCTTGTCTTGCTCTGAATGAGTTGTTACAAGCTACTGCATCTTGAATATTTCCTGCCGTTGCGGTTGTAATATACGAGTCTTGGTCAATAGTTGTTAACTGAACTGCAGCTTGATAGGCATTTGCTGCTTGACCGTTCGTAGAAAACGAATACGCAACTTCTGCGGGAGAAGTAAGTGGCTTTCTCAATGATTCAGGCGCATCAGCTGTCACACCATATCCAAAACCGTAAGCATCGCAACTAATCACCTGTTGTACACTTAGATTTGTTCCACCATAGAACGCAGTCTCGGATGACGATGACGTACTAGTAGGATATTCTTTCCCTAGTTTATTGATTGGCATTAAGTTACCAAATCCCTGAGAAACCAAAGCCCCGAATTTAGGATACATACCTTCTGGAAGAATAGTCGCGGTTACGTTTATTCCAGCGCCCGCAGTGGTAGGAACTCCATTTGTTGGCGTATTGAAAATGTTTCCCCCTGAGAGAGTAATCAACTCAGTCGAAGGTGTACCTCTAAATAAATACTTTGCTAACATAGTAGGGAACGTCGATCCTGGCTTACGACAATCAGGATTGTTCACTACAGAATTGTAGGTAGCAATGTTTGCTGTGATGTCTGCAGCCCTAGTGGCAGTTGTTAATCCAGATAACGAGCAGGAAGTTCTTGGGATTCTCGCACATGCCATTACACCTGTTCCAGGCAATTGTTGAAGCGCTTGAAGAGATACACCAAACGTTCCGTTATCCATGTTAGTTTTCACTGCAGCAAGTCTTGTGTTTCTCAACGATGTTGTCCAAGCAGTTCCATTGTCTAAGAAAAAAGCGCGGAATTTTTCCTCATATCCAAGCAATCCGAATTGAGTAGTGTTGAGATTTGAACCCGTTGCCGCATTGTAATCTGCCAAAGTAAATCCAGCTCCACCCAAATTATTGACTGTGTTAAAAAGTATTGATCCGTAGTATAATCCCGCACCGTTTACATTTAACAAACATGCACCGCTCGCAGCCGAGGCAATTGTACTTGCTAATACAGCAGCTAAAGCAGGCTCGTCTTTGATTTTATCAGGATGGCAAGCTGTGAAAGTTAGGGAGCTAACTAGCGCTATACCTGTAAGTTTTAAAATATGTCGTTTCATTAATATCTCCTAGATTATAACTCGAGTTTGTATCCGACTCGGTAAGTCTGACCACCGACGATCACTGGGTATGCAGCTATAGGAGCAATCGCGGATGCACCACCAACCGATTGTGTACCACCTGTTCCCATTCCACCAGAAAGGATAGTTTCTAGTTCAAAGAATACGTGTCCTTTTGCAGCCACTTTTGTTTGGGCTCCTACGATCCAGTTCAAACCGAATCCAGAAGAACCGAATTTAATGTTCTCTTTGAAGATCCCTGGAGTTGGAGCATCTGATAGAAAGGAACCACCAGGACCAGCCAAACCAGGAAAAAGATTACGCAAAGTATCGCCATCCACAGTTCCCGCAACGCCCCACTGTCCTTTGTAGTAGTTCACACCTGCTCCGACATAAACTGCAGTGTCATTCGCTGCGTTGTACAATTTTACACCAATATAGGCTGGGATTGTGTAGGCAGTATAGGACCATTCTTGTTGTAACCACTTGTAACCTGCAACAGTAGACTCAGTGTAACCACCGGATGCTTTTGTCGTGTAGTTTACATTGACTCGGTAGAATAGCGAGTTAAAACCGAAAAGGCCTTCTTTCTCGTATCCAACGTTAAAGTTGATACCGATCATAGCACCGTTAGTTTTTGCACCAACGAAGCCATTTGTGGATCGATTCAATCCAGTCAAAGTGTTTTCTGCGTAGATGGCCTGTTGTGTTCCACCAGTTACGTTTCCTTGTGAGTCGCGAACAGGTCTAGACGAGTCTAGTCCGTCTTTTAAAATAGTTCCGCCCAATCCTGCTAAGTCAAATTGGCCACCAAGACCAAAAGTGACGTAAGAACGAGGTCCTGTTTGTGCGCTGAGGCTCGTAGCAGCAGCTACAAACAAAATCCCCATAATTCCGATGCGAAGTGATTTCAACATTCGATGGTTACTCCTTGTGAGTTTGTTTCCTAATATTGTTTTTTTTTGAGGGAGCAACCCAACGGAAGTTAAAGGCATGGTTCCCACAATGGGAAAAAAATTAGACGCTTTGAAAATTTCTGTCAAATAAAATTGTTAAAAGAGAGAGAATTTTGTGTTTTCTGTGGAATTTTGTGACGCAATGCACTAAAACCCTAGGTGTAGCACAAAAAAGGCATTCCGAGGATTTGTGAGCTAAGGAACATAAGTTTTTGCCCCCAGGTTTAGCGTTTCGGCAAATTGAACAGCGATCAGAAAGGCTTATGTCACATAGATTAGCGTCCCCCATCCCAATTTGGGTGGGGGGATGGATCGTGGGAAGTTTGCCCCCCTTCCTAGCCTCTCCCTATCAAAATCCTGGATCGGAGTCAAGTCTCAGATTTAAATTTTTTCTTTATGTTCGCACTTTTCGTGGGGTCTTGTGGACTGGAAGGAATGAAAGCTTTTCTAGTCCTACAAAATGGTGAAATCTTTGAAGGTGAGTCCTTTGGAGCAGAGGTGGACTCACTAGGAGAAATTGTCTTCAACACTGCAATGGCTGGCTACCAGGAGATTCTTACCGATCCGTCTTACAAAGGCCAGATGATCAATCTAACCTACCCTATGGTTGGCAACTATGGTATCTCCCCTGAAGATATGGAGTCTGATAAAATCCATGCATCTGGGCTTATCGTCAAAGAATATGTGCCAAGGCCTTCTAATTATAAATCTAAGGAAACTTTATCTGATTTTTTAAAGAGATTTTCGGTTCCAGGCATTCAAGGGATTGACACTCGGCGTTTAACGCGCATGATACGAAACTCTGGGGCGATGTCCGCAGGAATCTTTATCAAAGAGAAATATTCACCTGAGTTTTTAGAAAAGGTAAAGTCCGCGCCGAGTATGGTCGGTGCAGATCTTGCAAAGGTTGTTTCTACAAAAACAAGTTATCAATTTGGAAACCATTCGGCTGATAAGTTTAATTTAGCCGTTTATGATTTTGGCGTTAAGTGGAACATACTTCGCTTATTGGACGGCAACGGATTTAATATCACTGTTTTTCCTGCTGAAACGCCCGCGTCAAAAATCCTAGACCAAAACTTTGATGCATATTTCTTGTCGAATGGACCTGGAGATCCGGAACCACTTTCTTATGCGATCCAATCGGCAAAACAAATCATAGATGCAAAAAAACCACTATTTGGGATCTGTTTGGGACACCAAATCATAGGCCTTGCGCTCGGCAAAAAGACAGGAAAGCTCAAATTCGGACACCGTGGTGGTAACCATCCCGTTAGAAATGAAGAAACCAAACGTGTTGAAATCACTAGCCAAAACCACGGCTTTCACGTATTAGGTGAATCGACAACGGATATGCCAGTGACTCGATTAAATTTATTCGACAATACGGTAGCGGGTCTGAAAAAAAATGGTTTACCTTTGATGGCAGTTCAGTATCATCCAGAGGCTTGTCCTGGTCCACATGATTCTCAATACCACTTTAAAGAGTTTTATGAAATGGTCAAATCTCACAGGGCAAATCATTAGGAGTGAATATGAACCACGAAGAAGATAAAAATTTTTGGGGGATCCCGTATGCAACGGAGATTTCTGCTGAAGCATTTTTGAAAGACATTTGGGACCCAAGTACAGAAGAGATCGTGAAACCAAAACAATTTTTAGGAATTGGTTGGGGGATCAACTTACACGCTATCGCCAAAAAAACAGGTATCCTTAGATAAGGTTTCCGACATTTATTCCCGAGAGAGTAAAAAACGATTTAGTTTTTCTCTTCCTCTTTGGTTTAAATGTGTAAAGTCTTTGAAATCCTCTGGCTGGTCCAAAAGGTCAGCCGGAACGTTGATCCACTTGTCGCATGGAATCTGTTCCTTGCTTCTTTTCAGAGTATCTCGCAAATGAAACCCCTTCATGTCTGCTTCGAGCGCAGGTGAAAAAGGTAAATCCAAACAGACTACTTCTACCTTTCTTTTATGAGCCTGGAGTATCAATTCCTGGAACAATTGAAGTGAGATTTCTCTTGGTTTTGCAAATGCTTGTGAACTTCCCTTAGGAAAGGGGTTATCTCTGGAAAGACTTGGTTCTTCTAATGACAGTTCAGCGAAATGTTTCCAAGTCCATGCTTTGTTTTGGAAAACTATTTCAGAGATAAAATTTGATTCTACAAATCTTGATTTCAATAAAGACAGACCTTTGAATGAGCCACCAACACCATGAGCAGTCGATTCTGCATCATAGCCTGAAAATGAACCATCCACCAAACCAAGAATAGACGCATAATTTTGATTTAATTTCAAATAAGGAAATAAGGTGTTCAAAAACTTCCAAACAAAATTTGAGGGAGATCGAAAGTATGCTTTGCGCAGATACTGGTTTTTGAGGACGGAAAAGTTCCAAGTATCAAAGTCTAAAAAAAGTTTCTCATGCGCGTCTGAGACTGAATTTTTGGAGAGCGATATTGGCGAAACATTTATGTATATTTTTTTCAAATGTCTCAAGTGAGTGCCTTTCGATAAATAAAGATTCAGCATTCCTTCTGGTTGTTCACTCGGTCTCGCAAAAGAAATTACTTTGTCTAGCGCAAGTCCTTCCCTTTGAGCAACAAGGCTTGGATCTAGACCACTAATGATTTGGCTATCACCCAAGATTAGTATCTCTTCCATTCCACTCAGTTCTTTTTTGGATGAGTAATACCAATATAGTGATGTGACCTCAACACCTTTCACAAGTATATCAAAGGAAAGATGCATAACCAGTGAGGCCAAGAGGAAGAAAAAGGAAATACTTCGTAGATTCATAAAGATTAAAATTGGAAATAAAAGAATTCTTGTTTTTCAAATGGGGCGACTAAACAAAAAACTAAGAATAAGATACTCGCCATACTTAAGAATACATAAGGCCTTTCATTTAGGAAGAAATCTACTTCCTTGGTCTGTTTGCTCCCTTGCCAGAGATCAAACAAAAGTAAAGGTAAGCAGTAGAGTGAAACTTGGAGCCAATTGGAATGTATGTCTGGTAAGGAAAGCAGATTAGAGAAAAGGGAAACCAACTGCTCGGCGCTCTCCACTCGAAATAGCAAAAGTCCGAATGAGAAACTGAAAAAGGTAAAGAAGATTCCCATCGTTTGAATGAAATAAGAACTTCCAATGTAAGATAAAAATCCTGATACTTTTATCAAATTATAAAGAACAATACAAAAGCCAAGATACAAACCCCAAATCAAGTATCCATAAGTAGCACCATGCCAAAGACCTCCCAATAGCCAAACAATCATTATGTTGACATTTTGCAGCACAAAACCCTTTTGGTTTCCACCCAAAGGGATGTATACATAATCACGAAGCCAAGTAGATAAAGAAATATGCCAGCGTTTCCAAAACTCAGAGGGATTAGAGGAAAAAAAAGGTCTGTGGAAATTATTCATGAGCTGGAAGCCTAGAATATTTGCGAGACCTCGTGCACAATTTGAATAACCAGAAAAATCTGCATATACTTGGAATGCAAATGCAGGTGCCACAATCCATATATATCCACTTCCCCAGGAATCAGTGCGGGAAAGCGATTCATCTACAAACTTCGCAAGCGGATCAGCTATGGCAGCCTTACAAAATACTCCCCACAGGAATAATGCGATTCCATTGTATACCAACTCACTACTGATACGTCGATTTGATTCCAATTGAGGGATCAACGAATTTGGTCTCTCAATGGGACCGGCCAATAGAAGTGGAAAAAAAACATCATACACAGCAAAAGAAACAAAGTTCTTAGTTGCTTGTATTTTTTGGTTCTTAACTTCTATCAAATAACTAATATTATGAAATGTGTAAAAGGAAATGCCAACCGGTAATAGTATTTCGGGTTTCCAAATAGAAAATGATGTATCTATATTTTTCAAAATGTCTTCAAGGATTCCGAGTGTAAACATCATATACTTGAAAAAACCAAGTAATGATAGATTGATAACAATCCCAATTGTCGTGGTGCGGCTCCTAGATTGAGCTTCCGTTTGATTTGAAATTTTCAATCCCCAGAAAAAATTGAAAACTATGGAAGCGAATAGTAGTCCACTCATCTTCCAGTTCCACAAAGAATAAAAGAAAAGTCCGTATAGTAATAATAGAATATTTTGATGTTGTCTTTTTAGGTATTTATAGACTAAAAAAAAGATAACAAAGCTAAAAACAAATGGTAAGGAGTTGAACAACACAATTCAAACTACGCTTCTTCGATCATTTCCATGAACTGATTTTTATCTTTTGTATCGACTGGGTAAGTTAGGCTCAAAACTCGATAGGTTGGCTTAAAGGTAGGACTGAAGAATTCTTCTTTTTTACCGATGGATGCTTTGATTTTTTTCATCACAACCTCTGCTTCTTCTCTATCTTTACCATGCAATACCACTGCAAATTTTCCCTGGCCGACTCTTGTGAAAAAATCATATTCACTTATCTGTTCTAAAATAGTCTTTCTTAGTAAATCTGCATATCGTGCAAATTTCCCTGCACCGAAAAGCTGTGTAATCCTCGCGATATTTTGAATTTTAAACATTACGACAGTGAATGAAATTTTAAGGCTCTCCGCCTTCTCAATTTCAGATAAAATTCTTGATTCTAAAGGATTAAAAGGATTTCGATAAAGAGCCTCTTTTTCAGAAAGTATTAAGAGATTTGCAAATACAGGAGCCGAAGTTTCCATAATCGCGACAGCAATATCTCGACTAACATCGGTCCATGGTTTCGATGTTGAATGTACAACGACCATTCCAACTAACCAATTCAGGTTTATTAAAGGCAAGATGGTAAACTCAGACATAATGGCAAGTTCATCATTCGTAAAAATTGATTTAAGCTCCGAGTCATCTCGAAAATTTTCTAGGCGATAAACTCCCGAAATATTGGAAATCATTCCAACGATGTCGGAGTCTTTACTCAGTTTAAAATCCTTTGCTCTTTCCGGGAGAATAAAGTTGGATCCGAATACCACATAATCTGATTGCTTTTCGGAATCTAGAATCAGAAAAGAAAATTGTTTTACGCCGAGTTTTTTCTTGAGATTTTCAGAAAGCAAATCATATGCTTCATCTAACTTTCGAACAGAGGCAAAATCTCTTGCCGTTTTCAAAACTGATTCATTGATCTCAATAACTTCTTTTAAATGTGATGTCTCCTCAGTCTTTTCTTCCAGTTCAGAAACTCGTTCAAATACAGATCCGGCAATTTCACCTACAATTTTGACAAATTCCAGATCATCTACGATGTATTCCTCATCATTGATTAGGCGACCAAGTGAAATCATACCATAACATTTTTCTTTGTGTCTGATCGGTGCGAGGATTTCGGACTCCATTTCTCCCAAGATTTTGGATTCCTTCTCTGGTAATTTTCTCTGCAAAAGATCACCAGCATACATAACGGTATCCGTTTCCCATAATCTTTGGTACACTTCGTCTCCAGACAAAAATGACCAGTGGTCTTGCAAATCGACACCTTCCGCATTTAAGGCGTCCCAACGCATGCTATCTTTTTGTGTAGAGCTTAGGATAACGACAGAAGAACAACCGACTTGTCCCATGATGCTATAAGCTAGATTCTCGAAGAACTCAGCAAAATCCTTGGAGGCCGCAATTTCTTTGGTAATTTCAAAAACGGCTTGGTAGTTTTCGATTCGTTTTTTGGAAGCAATATAACTTCCCATAGGTGCCGTAGAAAAATCAGATTCATCATCAAAGAGAAACTGTTGTTGAGTGGGCGCTTTATCCTCTTCTACTGGTTGAATGGGTTGTTTTGCCGCTTCTTTCTTAGCATCGTTTTCCCATTCGTCAAACAAATCAACTTCGGGAAGTGGTGCTTCATCTACAGTCTCTATTAAAGATTCAGGTTCTTCGAGAGA
>NZ_BFBB01000005.1:149408-260492 GCF_003114855.1 Leptospira ryugenii
AGAGATTCTGGTTCTTCGGTGTTCGAATGGTCTTCAAACTCTCCAAGTCCATCTAAGTGCGTAAGGTCAAATTCTTCTTCACCATCGGGACTGGGAAGGTCGTCTGAAATTTCATCGACGAAAGCATTCTGCTGGTCGTCTTCGATCCAATCTGATTCTTGCTTTGTGTTAGGTGAAGAGATGGCTTCTTCACGGAATCTAGTTGCTTTTTGCAATAGGGAATTTGCTTTCGGAACCTCCTCCTCTTTCCTGGAAGAGGCTCCTACTGATTTGACAATTTTCTCGGCCTTATCGAGAAGTCCCATGTCACAACCCTAGTTCTTTCATTAATTTCTTGTAAAGATCAAAGTATTGTGATTTGGAGAATTCTTTTATCACATCGTCCGGTAGATTACCAAGTAAATTATCTAAATATCCTAGTACTTTCTTTCTGTCGGCAACTGACAATTCTTGGCCAAACTCAGAATCCAAGTCTGTGTCTGCAAGGCTTTCGGTTTTTTTAGCAGGTTCTTCAGAGGCACGCAATTCCTCCAAAGGAGATAATTTTCCATCTAATGCATATTCATCGAGATCAATAAAAACAGGTTCTGATAGATCTGAGGATAGAGTAGGCTCTGATGCAATACCTCCCTCTTCCCCATCGGAAAATTCGATTAAGTCATCGTGCTCAACGAGATCTGGTTTATCGCCGAAGGATGTACCTGCGCTCGTATCTTCCATCTCTGCAGGCAGATCGAAACTGGTATCTTCCATAGGGAGTTCTGCAATATCGGCTAAATCTTCTCCCGGAATTTCCTCACCTAACAGATCATCAATTTTTTCAACGGAAACCGTTTCAGTCGGTTCTTCGTTTTCATGAACTTCTTCTTCACCAGCTGTGATATTCTCTAACTCTTCCATAGAGAGAGCTATGGATTCATCTTCCACATCTTCATCTGAGAATTCTGGTTTTGTTATCTCTTCTTCATAAGGAAGAGGTGCTCTGTCCAAACTATCGACCAACTCTTCATCAGCAGCTTCCTCTGCATCGCCTGCAATTGATTCAAGCTCTTCCATAGAGAGAGCGAGTGGGCCTTCATCTTCTTCTAGATCTCCCTCTAATCCCGCACCTGGAACACTATCTACTTCATCATCTGGTTCCTGGTCTTCATCCTCACCGAAAAGATCAAATGAGGACTCTTCTTCTTTTGACTCCTCATCGCCAAGACTCAAATCAGGAATTTCATCTACTTCAAGAATTGCATCATCAGAAACAGAATCAATGTCTTCTTCCTCAATTTCTTCAGAACCAATGATATTTCCAAGCTCGTCTGGGCTTAAAGTAATTGTTTCATCTTCAGGTTCTTCATCTAAGATATTGAGTGAAGATTCTTCTTCTGATTCACCAGCTATATTTTCAAGTTCATCAAAGGATAATGTAATAGGTCCTTCCTCTTCTTCTTCAGAAGGGTTTTCTGCTGATTCAAAGGAATGTTCCGATGGTTCATCATCAAAACTAGGCAATTCCTCTGTTTCTAAGAACTCTTCTTCGCTTCCTAAGGACTCTTCTAAGCTCTCGCTATTGGCACCGAGAATGTCACCTAACTCTTCATCGGATAATGTTAGGTTTTCATCTTCTTTTGCCTGACCAAAAAGTTCTTCTTCCTCCGGGTCGCGAAGTGGTTTAAAATCAGACTCTACTTCGTTTTCATCGTCATCTAAGATTAGGTCAGGAGCTCCGTTTTCCCGGAAGCTTAATTCTGTATCAACTTCGCTATCATCGAAATCTAAATCTAGGTCTGCATGGTGATCAGATAGGTCGTGTTCATCTTCTATGGAATTGTCCGGAAGAAATACAACCTCTTCTTCGCCTTCCTCATCCAAGTGCATGGGTTCCATGGTTTCTAAATCGCTATCTACCGGTGCTTCATCTTCTTCGATAAGTCCACCAGTGATGTTCTCCAGTTCTTCCATAGAAAGTGCAATTGGTCCTTCGTCTTCATCGGAAGGAGAGAACTCGGATGGCTTTGCTTGTTTATTCGAAAGAATACCATCCTCACCATTTAGAATTGCTTCAATTTCTTGGTCTATATCAATAAGATCATCATCAAACTCTAGTTCAAGGTCATCATCTGATGAAGGAACAGTTTCTAAAGTGTTTTCTGTTTCCAGAAATTCAGGATGAACATCGTGATCATCTGGCAAAACCGGATCTTCTTCACCTAACAAGTTTAAGTCAGAATCTAAATCTATGTCCAAAAGATCGTCATCGGAATCAGCTGATGACAATACCAAATCACTTATGCCCTCTTCATCATCATCGAAAGAGGCAACATCATCTAGGCTAGGCGGCTCAATACCTGGGGATTCTTCAAGATCATCATCACCTAAATCAAAATCATCAAGATCAAGTGAAAATGCATCTTCATCTAGAATAGGTTCTAGATCATCCAAGTCTTCATTCTTTTTATTATCTTGATCCGCCATTCGTCCCGATTACCGTTTCCCCAAATCTAAAGCCTGTCCATCAACTAACAGCTGATTGAGGCCATTTTCCTCAATTTTAACAGATGCACCAGGGAGTAAGCCCCCAGCTTTTTCTATCAAATCCCTACCCGTAGAGCCTGATTCCAAGTTATAAACCCCTGGATGTTTGACAGGACCTTTGATGCTTACCTCAATCATTTCTGGGGTATATATATGATTTCTAATTTCTGGGTGTTCCTTCAAGTAAAATGCAAAGCAGCTTACAATAAGACCTGCCACTAAGTATTTTGTAATTTTTAGAAACAAAGGAACCCCCCTCCCCTATAATTTCGGCAGCTGGGGGGTAAAAAAATTAACGTTCGTGAAGTAAAATGCGCAGTTTTGCTTTCTTTAGCAAATTTTCTTTTTCTTTTGAGGAAGGAAGTGCCTCTGCCTCTTTGAGAAGCTCGAGTGCGTGGTCGTGGGTGATATCCTCTTCAGAATCACCACCCTCGGTGAGAACCCGGATTTTGTTTTCCTGGACCTCACAAAAACCTCCATCAATGGCAATGCGAAACTCTTGGTTGCCATTATGGAGTTTGATCAGACCCATTTCAAGTTGCGAGACCAAAGGGGCATGGCCAGGAAGGATTCCAAAATAGCCCACCGCTCCAGGGAGAATGACGGATTGAGCCTTTCCCTGGTATAAGATCTTGTCAGGTGAAATGATGGTTAAGGTAATGCTTTTTTCCATGTCGTTAGACCTGGTTAACCTTTGAGCTGTTTTGCAGCCTCAATCACTTCGTCTATGGAACCAACCATATAGAAAGCTTGCTCTGGAAGGTCATCGTATTTACCTTCGATGATTCCTTTGAATGATCGAATCGTATCCGCTAATTTAACATACTTTCCAGGTCTTCCAGTGAAGACTTCCGCAACGGAGAATGGTTGAGAAAGAAATTTCTCAAGTCTTCTTGCACGGCTAACGAGGATCTTGTCATCTTCCGATAGCTCATCCATACCTAAGATAGCAATGATATCTTGGAGGTCTTTGTATCTTTGGAGAATCCTTTGGACTTCTCGGGCAACAGAGTAATGTTCATCACCAACGATGGCAGGGTTCATGATCCGAGAGGTAGAATCGAGTGGGTCGACCGCTGGGTAGATCCCTTTCTCAGAGATTGCTCGAGAAAGAACCGTCGTCGCATCCAAGTGTGTAAAAGCAGTAGCTGGAGCTGGGTCCGTTAAGTCGTCGGCAGGAACGTAGATGGCTTGCACGGAAGTGATCGATCCTCTGGTTGTAGAAGTAATCCTTTCTTGGAGTCCACCCATTTCAGTTGAGAGAGTCGGCTGGTAACCCACAGCTGAAGGCATCCTACCTAGAAGTGCCGAAACCTCTGAACCAGCTTGAGAGAAACGGAAGATGTTATCTACGAAGAGAAGGATATCGGATCCTGTTTGGTCGCGGAAGTGTTCCGCCATAGTCAATGCAGACAATGCCACACGTAACCTTGCACCTGGCGGTTCATTCATCTGGCCGTAACAAAGTACGGTTTTATCGATAACGCCAGAATCGCGCATTTCATGCCAAAGGTCATTTCCTTCCCTAGTTCTCTCACCTACACCCGCAAACACAGAGAATCCACCATGCTGCTTTGCAATGTTATTGATGAGCTCTTGGATGAGAACGGTCTTTCCAACCCCAGCACCACCGAAGAGGCCAGTCTTTCCCCCTTTGATATAAGGAGCAAGTAAGTCAATGACCTTGATACCTGTTTCAAAAATTTCAGTCTTGGGTTTGATTTCTTCATAGGAAGGAGCATTTCTATGGATAGGCTTCCTTTCGATATCTTTTGGAAGGTCGCCCATTTCATCCACGGTTTCGCCTAATACATTGAAGATTCTGCCTAAGGTCTTTTGACCAACTGGCACTGTAATCGGTCCGCCAGTATCAACTACATCTAAGCCTCGTTTAAGACCATCTGTAGATTGTAAGGAGATCGCTCTTACTGTATTGTCTCCAATATGCTGTTGTACTTCTGCGGTGATTTTTAAATCAACTCCGTTCACTTTGGACTGAATTTCCAAAGCGTTGTAGATTTCAGGGAGTTTACCGTTTTCAAAACTAATGTCTAAGACCGATCCAATGATTTGTTTGATTTTACCTTTATTCATATATTACTCCGTGGATAATTAAGAGATCGCTTCCGCTCCCCCGACAATTTCTGAAATTTCTTGTGTAATCTTTGCTTGGCGCACTCGGTTATAGCCGCGAGTCAGCAACTTGATCATTTCACCTGCAGCATCTGTCGCAGCCTTCATCGCTACTCTTCGTGCAATGTGTTCGGAAGCAACTGACTCAAGGATTACATTCACAAATGATGTTTTGATCACTAGAGGCAAAAGATTTTCCAAAATAGTTTTTGGATCCGGCTCATAAATGATCTCTGGTCCTGAAGATGCTTTTGTGTCCTGCTCTTTCACTTCCAGAGGAAGCACTGTCATCACATCCGGTCTCTGTGTAGCTGCAGAAATATAATGCGTAGAGATAATCTCAACCCTATCGACCTCTTCGTGGGCAAATCTTTCCATAAAGTAATTTGCCAATTGGATCGCTTCGTGAGCACCTGCCTTGTCATCTATGTTGGTGTAAGATGTCTGGACTGGGATCTTTGCAAACTTAAAGAAGGAAATCGCCTTCTTCCCTGCTGCATGGATCTCAACCTGTACACCCTCTCTCTTATACTCTTCCATACGGTTACGAACCGTCTTTAGGATGTTTGAGTTAAAACCACCACATAAACCTCGGTTTGCGGTGATGGCCAAGATCGCTACTTTTTTGATCTTATTTGGAGTGCGCAAATAAGGACTTTGGATTACACTTGCCAAGCCAGATAGGGAAGAAACCAACTCTCTCGTCAATTCGGCATAAGGTTTTGCCGCATTGACTTTGTTGGTTGCCTTCTTTGCTTTGGCAGTTGAGACCATCTCCATCGTACGAGTGATTTTTCTCGTATTCTTAACGGAGTTGATTCTCTTTTTTATCTCACGCGGTGTCGCCAAGATCTTTCCCCTTACTGATTCTTACTAAGAAACAATTCTACAATCGATTTGATTGTTTTTTGGAGCGCAGCTTCTCCCTTAACTTCTTTTGCAGTTCTAATTTCTTCCAAAATTTCTGGGTGTTGGTCCCGGATCGTTTGCAATAGAAACTTCTCAAACTCTCGCACCTTCGCAACAGGGATGGCATCAACAAAGCCTTTCGTAACGGCAAAGATGGAGATCACCTGCTCTTCAACCGGTGTTGGCGAGTTGTTCGGCTGTTTGAGGATTTCAAGGATTCGGTAACCGCGGTCCAACTGAGCTTGGGTCACTGGATCAAGTTCTGTTCCCAACTGAGCAAAAGCTTCCAAGTCTCGGAACTGCGCAAGATCCGATTTTAAGGTTCCTGCTACTTTTTTCATCGCTTTGATCTGAGCAGCCGAGCCCACGCGCGATACGGAGATTCCCACATCTACTGCTGGTCTAAGACCGGAAGCAAATAGGTTGGACTGGAGGTAGATCTGCCCATCTGTAATGGAGATTACGTTTGTTGGGATATAAGCGGAGACTTCCCCTTCTTGGGTTTCAATGATGGGAAGAGCTGTCATAGAACCACCACCAAACTTATCGTCTAGTTTCGCTGCTCTCTCTAACAAGCGTGAGTGGAGATAAAATACGTCACCAGGGTATGCCTCACGGCCTGGTGGTCTACGGAGGAGTAAACACATCTGGCGATAGGCAACAGCTTGTTTAGAAAGGTCATCGTATACGATGAGAGTTGCTTTGCCTTCTTCATACATAAAGTACTCTGCCATTGAGGCACCAGAATAAGGTGCAATGAAAAGAAGCGGAGCTGGTTCGGAAGCGTTCGCACTGACAACGATGGTATAGGAAAGGGCTCCCTTTTCTCGGAGCATTTCTATCGTGGAAGCTACCGTAGAAGCCTTTTGTCCGATAGCAACATAAACACAAATGACATCTTTTCCTTTTTGGTTGATGATGGTGTCAATTGCGATGGAAGATTTTCCTGTTCCTCGGTCACCAATGATCAACTCCCTTTGGCCACGTCCAATTGGAATCATCGCATCGATCGCTTTGATACCAGTTTGCATTGGTTCGTGGACTGACTTTCTCATCGCAATGCCAGGAGCTGGAGACTCAACTGGTCTGGATTTCTTTGCGTTGATGGGACCCTTTCCATCGATCGGCTCACCGAGTGGGTTTACCACACGACCTAAGAGCTCTGGACCGACAGGAACTTCGAAGATCTTTCCAACACGTTTAACTGTGAAGCCTTCTTCTATTTTTGTATAATCACCGAAAATTACTACCCCAACCGAGTTTTCTTCTAGGTTGAATGCTTGGCCTCGGACTCCATTTTGGAATTCCACGAGTTCACCTGCCATTACGTTGTTTAAACCGTAAATACGAGCAATTCCGTCCCCTACTTCGAGAACAGTGCCAACTTCTTCAACTTGAAGGTCTTTGTTGAAGTTCTTTATTTCTTGTTTCAATACCGATGTTACTTCATCAGTTTTAATTTTCATACATTGCTCCGACAGGAATTTTCTTTTGGAGGAGAGCCTCTTCTATATTTGCCAGTTTGTAGCGGATCGAGGCATCAATTAAATAATCATCCACATACAATTTGAATCCACCCATAATGGCTGGATCTAATACTTCACTTACACGCAATTCACGATTAAACTGTTTAGAGAGGTAGCTTATGATTCTTTCTTTTTGAGAGGCACTGAGCTCCTCTTTAGAGACGATCTTCAATGAACTTCGATTCTTAAGTTTATCAACACCTTCTCTGAATGCTTCCAATATGTCCGCAAGATAGATATAGCGATTTTTCTTTACCACTAAGGTGATGAAGTTCGCTACCAGATCTGATGCCTTGCCAGAAATAGCCTTATGAGCGGTTTTTTCTTTGGCAATCGGGTCCACTACAGGAGAGAGGAAATAATGTTTGATTGCCTCATCTGAAGTAAAGGCCGAAATGACCTCATTTAACTCTTGCTCGACGGACTCTAGCGAGTTAGCTTCCGTCGCTAACTCTAAGAGCGCACTAGCATAAACCTTGGGTATTTTACTTAGGCTCATTTTACCTTTAATTTTTCCAGCTTTGAAATCTCGCTCTCAACAAAAGAACTATAGTCCTCTTTCTTGAGTTGCTTCTCTAAAATTTCACCAGCAATGAGCACCGACATCTCAACGATCTGTTGTTGCATTTCAGATAAGGCCTTTGCCTTAGCTAAATCGATTTCTCGAACTGCCTGGTCTTTTGAGTGTTTGATTTCGTTGTTGGTTTCTTCCATCATCTTCTGACGGAGGTTTGTTGCATCTTTCTTTGCCTCTTCGACGATCTTGTGTGCTTCGTCTGTGGCTGAACGCAATTTCTCTTGGTAATCTTTGAGGGACTTTTCTGCTTCTTTTCTCAGGGCCTCTGCTTTGTCGATATCCCCTTGTATCCCAGAAGATCTCTCTTCGAGGGCATGAAGAATTTTATCCCAGGCAAATTTCTTAAGTACAAGAACTACAATCAAGAAAGTAATCAGGGTCCAGACAACTAGACCCGGGTTGACTTTCAGCAGATTGAAGCCTGAAGCCGGAAGGAGTACCAATTTATTTTCCTTGCTCTACGTTCGTTGGCGCTGCAGCAGCAGGAATTGTTTTATCAATCGAGCCGTTGAGTTTAAGAGCGATCAAGAGTGCGATCACCACCGCGAAAAGAGCGGCACCTTCAATCATACCAGCTGCTACGTAAAGAACGAGCTGAATTTTACCAGCTGCTTCTGGTTGACGGCTGATTCCGGAAGCAACTGCTTCTCCAATTCTTCCAATACCAAGACCTGCACCAAGAAGTGCAAGACCAGCTGCTAAACCTAATCCAATGTATCCTAGACCGAATTCCATTTTGTTCGTTTACTCCTATTTGTTTTATAATTAATAATAAAACCTAAATGTTTAGTGTCTATGCATCACAGTTCCGATGAATACGGTTGTGAGCAAAGAGAAGATGAATGCTTGCAAGAATGCAACCAACAACTCCAAAAAGTAAATCATCACCGAACTCAAAACTGAGATGGGTGCGATGAAAAGATTTTGGCTCATAAAGATAAACCCCAAGAGAGCCAAGATCATAACGTGTCCTGCCGTCATATTGGCAAGAAGCCTCATCGTCAAAGCAAAGGACCGTGCAATGTGTGTCACAATGAACTCTAAGATCCACATGAGAGGCCAGAGAAGTAGAGGAACTCCCTTCGGAACTGCATGACCAACAAAGGAAATGCCTTGGTAGGCAAAGGCAGTGACATAGATGATGAGAAGTGTCAAAGAAGCCAAAGCGAGAGTGACACCAATATCCCCAGTGGGCGTAATGCCAGACCAAACCTCGCCAAATGTATGTAAGAAATGAGGAGTGTGCCCAAGCACCCCAATGCTCACAAGTGCATCAGAGAAAGCAACCGATAGCTCACCAACAGAAGGGATGAGACCAAATAGGTTGCAGAATAGGATGAAGAAGAACAAACTAAAGATGTAGTGGTAGTAGGAATGACCATGGTGGTCTAAAGAAGCATCGACAACGTTTTCTTTGAGGTAGGAAACAAAGGCCTCCACACCGGACGTGAATTTGTTGGCAACTTTTCTAGGGTCTCGCGAAATCATCTGGGCTGCGGGAATAAACACCAAAAAGAGAAAGAAAGAGGCAATCCACATCATCGTCACTCGCTTGGTGATGTGCATATCGAAACCACCTACGAAGTGGTATGCCTTGCCCTCCTCCGATCGGAATACATCATGCTCTTCCGCATTGAAGCCCTCTTGGCCTTCAAATACCTTTTTGCCACCGAAATTGAGCGGGAAAATCGGTGCGTCTCCTAAGTGATGAGACATAACCTCACTGAAGTCAAATGCTTCCGAATCGGAGGGCTCATGGCCTGAAGCGTTTACTTGTGTGAAGGTAAGGAAAAAAATAAGAGAAAATGTAAAAAAATGACGATATTTATTGTTTTTTTCCACTGATATAGCTCGCAATTACAAAGAAAAGAAGGCTGAGGAAATAGGCAATTAAAAATCCACCAATGGCTTCAAAAGGATAGTCCAAGTAAATTAGTGCTGAGAGGAAGGCGAGATTCAAAAAGAAGGAGAAAAAAACAGTAAAAAAAGCAAATCCTCCTTCACGCAGTGCCGGCCTTTCGATAGGCAAAAGACGCAAATAAATTGCAGAAATCTGTACGAGCAGTGAAATCGAATAGCCCAATAGAAAGATACTGAGATTGGCATCTTGGAAGCACCCTTTCACAATACTTGAAACGAGAATACCACCTAACAATGTAAATAACGAGTAGTATTTTTTAAATTTGCCTTTATCTATCTCAAGTAGGTCCATAACAAGAATAGCCCGACAAAAAAATAGCCAATGTCAAGGTTTAATTGGGAGAGATTAAAGAGAGTGATTTTTTAAGAGTTTGCAAGGACACTTCATCCAATCCAGACATACAGTAGATTTGGTATGGGATGCCTAAAGCCTTCTTTTCTAAGGATTTGCCTTTTTGTGTGAGTTTGATGTGCACGGAACGAAGGTCTGATTCGCTCCGTATTTTTTGTAGGTAACCTATTTTCTCAAGACGTTTAACAATGGGTGTCAAAGTCCCCGAATCCAGGTCTAACAAATCACCGATTTGTTTCAATGTAAGATTTTGTCTCTCCCACATAACAAGCATAACCAAATATTGTGGGTATGTAAGCGAAAGATCCTTCAACACCTCGCTGTACAAACGCAGCATTCGATTTGTTGCTGAATAGAGAGAGAAACAGATCTGATTCTCAAGTTTTAGAACAGTTCGGTCATCCGATTTATGTTTCAATGAGCGCCTCTATATCCTTCGCTATTGCTTCTGGTTTTGTTGTCGGGGCATATCTTTTGATAACATTTCCCTTTTTATCGACCAAAAATTTGGTGAAATTCCATTTGATGTCCTTCGTGAAGAGAATGCCTGGGGCTTGTTTTTTCAAATGGGTATAGAGTGGGTCTGCATTGTCTCCGTTCACTTCGATCTTTGAAAAAATAGGGAATGTAGTTTGGAAGGTTCTTTCACAAAATGTTTTGATTTCTGCATCCGAACCAGGCTCTTGCTCACCAAACTGGTTGCAAGGGAAAGCCAAAACTTCCAAACCCTTTGTATTGAACTTTTCGTAAATTTCTTGTAGGCCTTTGTACTGAGGTGTGAATCCACACTGGCTAGCGGTGTTGACAATCAACAAAACCTTATCTTTATATTGGGAAAGAGGAACGGTTTCTGAACCTCTTTTTACTTGGAAATCAAAAACATTGTCTGGCATATAACGCTCCTAAAATATAATTTGTACACAATTAAATTGTGCACAAGCAATATTTAGACAAAATCCAAATGTTTTTCTCCAGATTTTTTTTCAATCTTCGTTTTCTTTTGCTTTTTTGATCAGTAAGTAGAAGGCGGAAATAAATCCTAAAAAGAATCCGACAAGTAGACACAAAGGCTCAGTAGAAAAATACCCATCCAACCAATAGCCGATCCAAACAAACAAGGCAATGGAGCTAACAAACTCAAAGCCAGCCCCCGCCATTTGTAAGCCTTTATTTTTCTCTTTATCGGAACTCATTTATTGGAGTAAACGTCCAATGCGTTTCCAACGGACTTCCATTCTCCATAAACGGTAGCGTAGCGTACGTTCTATCCAACCAAATCGAGATTCATGTTCACTACCCCTGGAAGAATAAATCTCACTTGGATGACACCTATTGAATAAGGCATCGCCATCATATCTTTTCGCGAGCTCTTTTCCGACTTCTGCGAGCTCGCTTCCATCTACATACTCACAAGTAGAGTCCTTCCAGTCGATAGAAAAGTAGAGTATTAAGGCCTTCCCGAGTATATCTTCCCTGGGGACAAATCCCCAGACTCTCGAATCGGAGGAGTCATCTCGGTTGTCTCCCATGACCATATAATGCCCTTCTGGGATCAGGCAACCTTCGTCAAAGTTACAGTTGTATCCTCCCATCGATCCCCTACGATCATCTTCGGAGCCTTCCAGAACAAAGTGTTCGAAATCTCTCTTCTTCTCAACGAAGAGCGACCGAGCAGATGCGCCGATATTGTCTAAGTCACTTAACTCATCTCCAATGGGTACGGAACGAGGATTGTAATTTTCAAATTCAGATTTGCCAGCTTCTTTAAATTCTATCTTTGCATAGTTTACGATCCCACGCCCAGGGATTTCCAAATCTGACCTATTGATGCGAATTGTATCGCCTGGAAGACCAATCACTCGTTTGACAAATCGTTTAGGAAAGAGCCCCGAGTTTGAACCTTCCGAAAAGAGAGCGTAATCTGGTGGGATAAAAGTGATGATGTCACCTCGCTTGGGATCATCGTACCGTATTAGTTCTTTTTCGGTAAAAGGCATGCGGAAGGAATAACGCATCTTGTTTACGAAAAGGAAGTCTCCTATCTTCAGAGTTGGGATCATGGAACCAGACGGAATGTTATTGGCGTCAAGAATAGAGGATTTAAAAGCAAAGACTAGGACTACGATCAAGGCAAAGGATATCGTCGATCCTACGAATTCATCTTTGCTTTGCTCTTGGTTTGTTTCTGATTTCTGTTTGGAGGAAAAAATTCCCATACTGTGGTGACCTTAGATTTGAGGAAAATTCTGTCAACCCGAGGAAAAAATTGGAGAAAGGCTTGTACTAATTTGCCATTTCACCGATACCATACCTGAGGCACCCTATGGAAAAAAGTCTTCTCAGTCTACGGAAAACACTTTTGGAAATGAAAGAGAAATATGCATTTGTATGCTTAAAAACTGGTACCGAAACAGAAGATATGGGTGAATCCGAAATTTACCTTTTGCAAACGATTGCAAGTGGTATCCTTCCCCTATCAGTCAAGATCGGTGGACCAGAAGCTAGAAATGACATACGAATTTGCCAAAAGATTGGAGTGTCTGGGATTTCGGCTCCCATGATAGAGTCCGAGTATGCCTTACAAAATTTTATCTCTACTCTTAAAAATCTACTATCAACAACAGAATACGAACGATTAAAAAAGGCTATAAACCTAGAAACGATTACAGGATACAGAAACTTACTTGATATTTTTGATTCAAAAGCTTTTACGGATCTGAACCAAGTGACAGCTGCTAGATCAGATTTGTCAGCAAGTATGGACAAAAAACCAGATGACGCGGAAGTTACACGTATCGCTAAAAAAATCATCCAAGAAGCTAAGAGCCGTGGGAAGATCACTTCCGTCGGCGGAACCATCACAAAAATTAATTTTGGTTACATAGCAGACGAAATCCAACCAGACTTTATTAACTCTCGCCATGTCATGGTAGATACAAAGGTAGCCATGCAAATCAGCCCGAGTGATGTCGCTGAGTGTATGTTAGTGTTTGAAATGGATTTGTATGATCTATATTCTAAGGCTTTTCCAGAAAAAGGGTATTACTACCGTAATCGCTTAGAAATCAATCGAGAAAGGATAGGGGAAAGAAAGGTTCTCTATTTCATTCGTTAGGTGAAAATCCTTTTTCTTTTTTTTTCACTAAGCCAAAGTATCTTATTTTTCCTACCAGAAGAAAGCCGAGCCCTATTCCTCTCGTGTTTGCTTTTGGTAGCAATCATTTCTTCTATTGTTTCCTTCCGAAACCGACTATCTGTTAGTGGGTCGAATCTAAATTTTAAAAAAGATCGAACCGTATATTTATGTGCATTTCTTCTATATGCCATTGCCTTCATCTATCATTACACACAACTGACAAGAACCTTTGCTATGAACTTAGGCTTTCATGATGCAGATTATATTGGTATCCAAGAAACTATACGCAGCCTGTTCCGAGGGGAATTTCTCACATCAATCCATTATTCGGTTTCAGGTCAGTCAAGTTATCTCAGCCACCATTTTGCGCCTATCCTCGTTTTGTTTTTGCCATTTGAACTATTGGATTTGGGTCGTTACGGTTATGCTATTGCTTGTGGTTTTTATTATTTGTTAGGCATTTTACTTTGGATCCTGATTCTCATCCAAAGGGAGGGAAGTGAACAAATCCAAGAGCAAAGACCAGAAAAAAATGTTTTAGTGCAATCTGTACTTTTTGTTTGCCTTCTCAATTCAATTTATTTATATAGGCTTGCTACCTCTTTTCATTTTGAGGTCATCATCCTTCCTCTATCCGCCTGTTTATTTTATAGCCTAAATCGCTTACAGCAAACTTGGAATCGATTAAATTTTGTCTATACCTTCATTGCATTAACTCTTTGTTTGTTGGTAAAGGAGGATGTGGGTTTTTACCTGTCTATGTTCTTATTGCCCTTTTTTGCTTCGATACAGCTAGAGAAAAAGCCCTATCTCTCTATCCAATTCAAATCCCCCCCATTCCTCTTTTTTTTGATATCGATTTCTTATTCCTTGTTTGTGATCTTACTTGTTCCATTTTGTTTTCCCATAGAAGACAGAGTGGATTGGTTTGGAAGCCTTTCAAAGGAATATCCAAACTATCTCATAAAAGAGATTTCCTTCACTAGAGCCAGTCGATTGTTCTTTGAGCTCTCCATAAGCGTCGGTCTAGGATTTGTTCAGAATGTAACGTCCTTACTTAGCGTATTCATAGTTTTTCTAACGCATGCACTCTCAAAACGACCTTGGCACCAAGAAATATATTCCTACTATTCGTATACCATATTGCCCTTGTTATTGTCCTCTTCCATCCTGTGGCAGAGAAAAGTTAAAGTCATCCCAACTTGGATTGGCTATTTGTTGGTCGTTGCTGTTTTTTGGGTCCAACAAAAAGATACAAACTACCCTTTGCCGATAAATAGCCTAAACCATCAATTGTTTCATTTGTATGGCGAGGAGCCGAAACGTGAAGAGATTCTTTGGGAATGGTATTCTGCCTCCGAGTTTTTAAAGACAAAGCCTAAGTCCTGTGTGTTTACCCAATACAATCTCGGCTTTCTATTGAGTGGAGACAACCAACTCTACCCCTTAGAGAAATACCACAATCGGACTTCATTATGCAAAGATAGAGAGAGTTTTATCATTTATGCTCCCAAGCTAACACATAATAGTCTCTTTCCAAAAGAGAGAATAGAATCGATTACAAATGGTACGTTAGCAAAAACTATACAGAATGGAAATTGGATTATCGTGGGCCTATCCAAGTAAATGGAAAGTTTCGTAGCCATCATCTCTTGTTTCGATTTTGATGAGACCTTCCAAAACCAATTTTTGTATTATTGAATATACCAAACCTAAAGCTGTGGGCAGGTGACCACCATTATGCACTTTTTTCCCAATGGCAGCTTCCATCAGATGTAATAGATCTGAGGATGATTCTTTCAGACGACGAATCACACCTTTTTCTAAAATAGAGAGAGTCTTCTTCACCAAAGTGATCGTTTTTTGTGGATCATCAATTTCATTTCCATGTGCCGGCAAAAGTCTACGAATTGGCTCTTCCAAAAGTTTTGAAAGTGTAAAATAATAGTCACCCAAACTACCGTCTAATTGTGAATAGATGGCAGTTAGGTTTGCAATGATCAAATCACCAGAAAAATAAACACCTGACTGTGTATGAATAGGCGTAATGTGATATAAATTGTGACCTGGAGTATGTAAAAAACGAAAAGTTTCCCCAGAGAGTTCAAGAGTATCATTGTGATCGATGGCTACATCGATTTTTAACATCGGATCGCCTTTTTTAGTTTCTTTAAACTTACTATAAAACTGGTTCCAGCCCTTTCGCGACTCCCGCAAAATACGTTCTAAGTCTGCGGGTTCAGCAAATGCCTTTCGAAACAAATCTTCTGTTGCTTCTTGGAATAGATACATCGATTCCAAATAGTTGCCAACACCCGATTGCATCGCTCGGTATCCATAGAAGATCACCTTGGGTGCATAGGATTTCAAAACTAGAGAAGAGGAGATATGATCCAAATGATTATGAGTGTAAATAACATGTCGAATATCTTTTAAAGAATAGCCTATTGTTTTAAGTGCAGCTTGTAACAATGGGATGGATTCGATGTAACCCGAATCAATCAGAGTCAAACCATCTTGCGATTTATAGAAATAAATATTATTAGGTGCGTAAAAAGGTTGGGGTAAGACAATTTTAGAAATGTTGTCACCAATATCGATGACAAGAGGGATTCGGTCAGGAGTGGTGACTTTCATCGCCCCTCCTCACCTCTCAGAAAAAGAAAAGTCATTTATCCTTGTTTTTTGATTAAGAGTCTTCTCTCAATCTCAAAGATTTTTTCTGGGATTTTTTCTTTGCCGAGTTTTTTCTTATCATTTTCCTTCAGAAACAAATCAGCCCCAAATTTGTCTAGTGCATCGTTTGCTTTGATATTCTTAAGGCCTATCAATTGCATTTGAACTTCACCAGCAGGGATACCATATTCGGAACCTTTATCTTCTGTGGAAAGAATGCGTGTGATACAAGTGACAGTATCACCAGAAAAAGCTGGTTGTGTGTGATAACCTTCTGTGAATCCAATTTCCCAAATCGCATTTTCGGAAATATCTCGAGAGGCCATTCCCACTAACCATCCAAATACGAGACCACCGTAAACAACAGGCTCTCCACCCATTGGCCCTGAAATACCTGCAGAATACAGTTTATCATAGTGCAATGGATGGGTATTTCCTACACGAAATGTCCACTGATAGTGCTCATCTGTAATGGTTCGTCCATTTTGATGGACATAGATTTGGCCTGCTTCAAAGTTCTCAAAATAAGTATGTCCCCAGGTAACATCCTTTAGTTGGGATGGAAAACTGAGCTTCGGAAGGCTAAGTTTTGGCGCTGTCGCCTCTGGGAAAAAAGCTGCTTTATCACCAGGTTTGGAATTTCCTTTTGGTTTTCCATTGGATTGATAGATCATAATCTTACGTTCATATTGTAACACTACTTCGTTTTTTTGATTCAAACAAAGTGTTCGGACGTGTACTATACCTGGCTTGTCAGCACCTTTATCATCCACTGCAAGGATTTTTGTCCGAGAGGACAATGTGTCACCAGGATAGACCGGTCTTAAAAACTGAGCGTTGTAATAGCCTAAATTTGCAAGGGCCTTTTCACTGTTATTTTGTACGCCTATAGAAAGCGCGAGGTTGAAAACCATCAGTGGTGGAACCAACAAATCTTGAAAACCGTGAGCCTTTGCATACTCTGCAGACAGGTAGAGAGGATTTGCATCCATAAATACCGTTGCAAACTCTTGGGCAAAACTACGGTCAACAGTGAATTGCCGAGGGTGTACATAAATATCGCCTACGTTGAATTCTTCCAAGTATCGGCCATAAATGTTCTTTTTAATTTTATCCAGGGAAGCTGGTGTTTTGGGTGCTAATTCTCCGAACGGAGACATTTCTTTTTCTACCATATCTCCAAGTTTTGAAAATTAAATCAGAGGAAAAGAATTTTTCCGATAGGTCAAATTTCAGAAATGGAGGATGACAAGCTTTTTTAGGGAATGTTCTGATTTCAAAAAAAGTAACAACTGTTTGCGTGAAGATATTGCTGATGTATAAGCTTAGCTGACTTGGCGAGCGGCTTTCCATTCTTCATGGTATTTTTGCCATTCTTCCCGCACAACACGATAGGCATCCAAATCATTGCGAACTTGGACCATAAGATCCTCAAGCTCTTGTACCTTTTGGAAAAGCCTTTCCGTTAGCTCTTGCCAACGTTCTGTTTCTTCGAAGGAAAACGGATCCACAATATTCCTATCGGTTACCCAGACCGAATTCCTTGCAATTTTAGGTCTGTAAAAAAGCCTGATTCTATGAAGTTTCCCATCCCTGCTTTCCATGAAATCCCAGTCGCCTTCCAACCAGAAATCATCCACCAAACCAAATATCTCATCGATGGTGAACTTCGAGAATGGAAGGGAGATAGGATTTCTGTCACATCGCCTCTCATCATTCAAGACCAAGGAGAGGAGAAAGCCTGGGAACTCGGTTCCTATCCTTCTCTCGGGGCAAACGAGGCACTGGATGCTTTGGCTGCCTGTGAGAGGGCTTATGACAAAGGGACTGGCATCTGGCCTCAAATGAAGATTGAGGAAAGGATCAAAGCCATACAGTACTTCACACAACTCATGGTTGGCAAACGCGACCAAATCATCAAACTACTCATGTGGGAGATTGGGAAAACCTTAAAAGATAGCGCCAAGGAATTTGATCGTACAATAGAATATATCAATGATACCATCAATGCTTTGAAGGAAGGAGATCGGTCCTCCTCCCGATTTGTTTTCGAAAAGGGAATCTTTGCACAAATCAAAAGGGCTCCCTATGGAATTGTTCTCTGTATGGGACCGTTTAACTATCCTTTAAATGAGACATTTTGTACTTTAATCCCGGCAATCGCTATGGGAAATACTGTGATTTTTAAACCTGCAAAATTTGGAGTGCTACTTCTAGAACCTCTACTAGAGTGTTTTCAAAAGGCCTTCCCCAAAGGAGTTATCAATACACTTTATGGAGAAGGATCTACTGTCATCTCTCCAGTGATGGAATCAGGAAAGGTAGATGTCCTTGCATTTATCGGAGCGAGCACGACGGCAAACATCATCGCCAAAAAGCACCCAAGGATCAATCGTCTCCGCGCCATACTTGGCTTAAACGCCAAGAACCCTGCTATCTTACTTCCCGATTGTGACTTAGACCAATCCATTCCAGAAGTTTTATCTGGAAGTTTAAGTTACAATGGGCAAAGGTGTACTGCTTTAAAAATCATCTTCGTACCTGAAGCTCTCGCTTCCTCCTTCTTAGAAAAATATATCCATGCTCTATCCCAGTGGAAGTTTGGTTTGCCATGGCAAGAGCAAGTGATGCTGACTCCTCTACCAGAATCTGGCAAAACAGCCTGGTTGTCTGATTTGATCTCAGATGCGATCCAAAAAGGAGCAAAGATCCAAAACCCTATGGGCGGCGAAGTGTACGAAACGTTCATGTACCCTGCAGTCCTCTACCCAGTCTCACCAAATTCCAAACTCTACCACGAAGAACAATTTGGACCCATCGTTCCCATCGTTCCCTACAAAGAGATTTCTGAACCCCTCAACTATGTAAAAGAATCCAACTTTGGGCAACAAGTGAGCATCTTTGGAAAGGATCCGAAGGTGATCGGAAGGATCACCGACCAATTGGTAAACCAAGTGGCAAGGGTGAATATCAACGCACAATGCCAAAGAGGGCCCGACACCTTTCCGTTTACGGGGAGAAAGGATTCTGCTGATGGAACTCTATCTGTGAGTGATGCCTTGCGGGCATTCTCCATGAGAAGTGTTGTGGCTGCCAAAGAGGATGAAGAAAGTAAAGAACTCTTCCGTTCCATTTTAGAGACAAAATCCTCCCAATTCATTAGTACAAACTTCATACTGTAGGGAAAATCTGGATAAAATGATAAAAAAATCAGAAATCTTTTGCAATTTGAGCCTTCTGGAACGTTACTAATAGTATAGGCTACTCTAAGTAGCTCTATACGTATGAAACCAGTCACTTATCTTTTCATTTGTCTGTTCTCGATATACACTTTTGCCTGTAAACAAGTGAAAGGGGATATTTTCCTTCTTCCGCTTGTGACTGGTAGTATCGAGACTTCCCTAAACACAGGGCAAACGACGATTGATACGACCGCAACCAGCACGATTGACTCTTCCACCGTACCACCTGTACTTTCAGGGAACATCCAGTCCAACTCAGTATCCTTAACTGCAAGCACCAACTATACCTTAAGCTCTAGTGTCTCTTCTGGCTCTTCCTTTGTCACATGCAGCTACCAAACCTCATCTTCCAATGTGGAAAATACACCATCCTGCCAATTGTCCAATGACGGAAGCCAAGTGCTGATCGCTAAGTCAGGAGGTGCCTCAATCACTGTGAACTATTCCGTGCTTAGTTTTTCTTCTGGGATGAGCGTGCAAAGGGGAGCGAGCACATTTACTTCTGGTTTAGCATCTGTTACCTTGCCAACAGCCATCAACCCCCAACGTTCTTTTTTAGTCTTGAGCACTCGCACCTCTGAAACTGGCAATGTCCTAGACGCAAGGAAGTTGGCCAAAGGTGAGATCACAAATGCAAATACTTTGAATTTTTCCTGTTACCAATGCACAGCAAGCACCATAGTAGAGTGGCAAGTCATCCAATGGAATGCGTCCAGCGTACAATCAGGCCAAACAACAATCGCTAATGGAAATGCAAACCAATCGGTAACCTTAGCTTCTTCTGTTGACACAACTAAATCCTTTCTTATCTTTAATTATAGTTATACGCCAGGTGCAACACCCGGATTTGAAGATGAATATATGTTAGAAGGGAGATTTCTCTCAAACTCCCAGATCAACTTCCAAAGAGGGAATACAACCGGTGTATTAGACATCCAATATTTTGTTGTCAGTTTAAGTTCTGGTGCTACTGTAAAATCAAATAGCTATTCTATGACAGATGCACAATTAAACATTTGTGATAGCATCCCTTCCGGTGGACTTACCAATTACCAAAGAACCATGTTACTTGCTAGCAATCGGATTGGGATAGAAAATCCTGTGGCTTCCAATGTGGATTCGGGAAGTATACGCTATGGATTTGGCACCGCAGGTTGTGGAGGAGCCGGCAACACTCATCTCTCCGCAACGAGAGCCGCTTTAGGAGAGGGACCGACCAACCACAGCATCTCTGGTTCCTACTTTTTAATCGAATTTTAGAATCGAAAAATTCCCTCACCTCCAAAATAAACACTGTTTTATTGAGAAATTTCAGGTAAACTTTCCCTGTGATCCAAATCATTGTTCATTCTTTTCTAGGCAAAGCTCTTCAATTTTCCCAAAAGTCCACGGATTCTGTTTTAAGAGGGGTTCAAATACTTGTTTCAGGCAGCTTACAGGGAACTAGTGAAGGCCTTCAGCTTCTTTCGAATGCATTCTTGTACAAACCAGAGTGGAGAGAGGCCTTAAAAAAAGCTGGCATCTCGATACGAGAGACGGGCGAAAAGACAAAGGAAACCCTGGGTTCCGTGATCTCGGATACAAATGCTCAATTCGAACAAGCCATGCATGCAGTCAATGCACTCGGAAAAAAAGGCGAACAATTGATCTTTGACAATAGGGTGATTTCAAGCATATTGGGTAGTTCACACAACCAAAGATTTAAACTCACAAAGATTGACATGAGTTTTCGCAAACTTGGTGAAGACATCAGCATACATGAGTTAGTTTCTCAAATCAAATCATCCACTCAAAAGGAAGTCGTCCTCTATGTTCCTGGTCTATTCACCGATGAGACAGTCTGGTTAGAAAAATGGATTCCGTATAAAAAGAAAAAGATTCGATCAAGAGGGATCGCGACTGAGCTAGAGGCGAAAGGCTACCAGTCCATTTTTTTGAGATTTAACCATGGTCTACCGATTCATGAAAATGGGAAAAGACTCATGCACCTACTGGATATTCTCTTCCAAGAGATGCCCGACCTACGTCCACATGTTATCTGTTATAGTTTAGGAGGACTCGTTTTTCGAAGTTGCCTTTTTTATGCAAAACTGGAAAACAAAGAGTGGCGTAAAAATTTTCAGAAAATCACTTCCATTGCAACTCCGAATCGAGGATCTTATTTAGAAAAGATAGGCTTTTGGTTGGGATTGATTTTGGAAAGATCTCCTGTCCTGGCCTTAAAACTGATCGGTATCGTTGGCAACCTGCGCAGTGATGCCATCAAGGACCTTTCTTTTGGTCTAATCAAAGAAGAACCAGGTGGTATCTTAACTCCTATTACCCGCTACTTTGAAGATACCTACCATGGCGAATTGGATGACCATGACGTCTATGAAGCCTATGCATTAATGGACGATATTAAAAATCCTATCCAAAATTTTCTAGGCGATGGCATTGTGGAAAGGTCGAGTTTACGTTATCTAACAGAAAAAGTTTACGCAAAAAAAATAAACCCATCTATCCGTACACTTGAAATTGAAAAGGCAAATCATTTCTCTATTCTAAACTCCAAGAAACTTTTTTCCTGGTTGCATACGATTTATGAAGCTAAAACAGATAATGGATAGAAAAAAGATTTTCCTGATAAGCAATGTTTGATTTGGCTTCCGCTCTGATTTCCAGTGCTTCGGAAATAGCATACCTAAATTGTAAGGAATTTTCAAAATGATCCTCATTCTTGGATACCCTAGCATAGGTATAAAATGACTGGACTAGGAGTTTAAAAGAACCCAACTCCCAAATATATAGGATACCTGCCTGGGGACCATATCTCAGGCCATGTCGAAACTCTGGGTGGGACTGAACCTTTCCTCCAGCTAACATGGATATCTTTCCTAAGTAAAAAGAATCAGGCACTTCTTTTCCAAAACTCAAACCCAAAAGGTAGTCCGCATTTCCTACGGAAATCCTGCGAGAGGAATCTCTAAAGTATATGGATTCTGTTCCCAGTTGAAAAGCCTCTGAAAAATTTCTGTCTTTTAGACTAAAGGGCCTAACATTTACATAACGAAGTACTTGGAATGCACTCAACTCAGCCCTACCATCTGCGTATCTTCGGAGATCAAGATTTAAAATTTGTAATTCCGAGTCTTTGGGATAAGCTTTCTTGCTATTTAGCAAATCATGAAGTCCAAAACGAAATGAGATTTCGGAAAAACTACCTAAGTTTGAAGATCCATAAGAAAGTTTTGCTCTGTACTTGCCGTGCATATCGATTGGATTTTCAGAGAGAATACTTGGTTGGTTCTCATCAGTTCTTTGCTTGGTATTTGTGGTTCTTTCTTCCCGACCTGTCAAAAGCAGTTCTTTTTTATTTATCTGCTTTAGTGAATCAATCGGAAGCTGAATGGGTCCAAACTGTGTCCCCTTTCGAACCAATTCCATAAGATAGAGATGGAACAGGGCATTCGATTGGGAATGCCATACTGACAATCTTTCTACTCCATTTAAATCCCATAGTATGCGAATTAGGCGATCTTTTTCACCTTCTTGGAGTGTAAGGGGATAGATAAACATAGAAGTGGCAAACGATTGCTTCGGAATATCCTTTTCCCTTTGCGGACTTGTAAATACATGCCTAAGGTATAAGCTCTCTTTCGGCTCCCCAGGGTTTTCTTTTGGAATTTCCCCTTTCTCCTTTTCGCTCGTTACAGATAGAAAAAAATCACCGACGATATGATCGAACTCTGCGAAATTAGGTTCTAAATAGATATACTGAAATTGCAAAAAATTTGCTCGTTCTTTCCAATTTAAAAATCGAACACATTGTACTTTAGGAAAAGAAAGATTCGGAATATGGTTTTTGAACCAGGTATACCGCTCTGGAAATCGACAGATTGGATGCTCATCTTGTAAAGACGCTGGTAAAAAGCCAGCTCTAAGGCTAGCCATCATTTCCAACCGTGGTTTTGAAAAACCATCTTTTGAAAGAAAATATCCTTCATTTTCAATTAGAGAGTAAGAAGACCATATCCAAGATTTTTTCCAAAAAAGTAAATTCTCCCAATGTGCTTCTCTATAAAGCAGATGGGATTCGGAATACTCTATGGCTTGTTTTAAAACTTCTCTTTCCGTTTTCTCTTTGGGTTCATAGAGATCATAAAATTGAATTTTTTTTTCTATATTCTTTTTCGGGAGAGGGCTGATATTGGTTCTCTCATCCTCATATGCATCGTCTGTTGGAAGTTGGATGATGGATTGGGATAAGTAGGGAGAGGAGTAAGAAAAAAGAAATAGAAGAATAATTTTACTATTCTTAGAGAAAGTCGGAAAGCGTTTCCACATGAGTTGTAACAGAGTCGGCTAATGCCTCAAAATGATACCCTCCTTCCAAAAATGAAATGAGCCTCCCTTTTGCATATAAATTTGCTTCTTTTAAAATCAATTGTGTTAACTGTGAAAATGCTCGAGTTTCTAAATTCATTCCACCCAAAGGATCTGCTTTATGTGCATCAAAACCAGCAGACACTAGAATGAATTCTGGTTGGAAGATCTCCATCTCTTTTTGCACCAAAGGCCAAACTTTCCAATAATCTAATTCGTTTGAATTTCTAGGCAATGGCAAATTCAAAGTAAATCCAAAACCATCGCCACTGCCTCTTTCCTCAGAGGATCCAGTTCCTGGATAAAAAGGATATTGGTGTAAGGAAATGAAATAGACAGATGGATCATCGTAAAACTGATGTTGTGTGCCGTTCCCGTGGTGAACATCCCAATCTAGGATCAGGATTTTTTTGATTCCTTGGGTTTGTAAGTACTTAGCTGTGATTGCGATGTTATTAAAAAGACAAAAACCCATCGCATGGCTGGACTCTGCATGATGACCCGGTGGCCTTACCAGCGCGATCCCATTTTTGGCTTGGTTGCTAAGAATAGAATCGGCTATGTGGATACCTGCACCAACTGCTAAACTTGCGGCAAAATACGATTGGGAGGAAAAGGGAGTATCCCCATCAAAATAACCATTTTTGTTTGTCTCACAGATCTCTTGGACAGAGCGCACATACCGTACATCATGAATAAGTGATATCTGCTCTTGGGAGGCAGATTTAAATTTTGTTTCCCAAATAATATGATCATTTGATAACTTCTGCAATTGATTGACAATTGAATCCAAACGCTTACTCGTTTCTGGATGACCAGAACCAGTATCATGCAGAAGAAACTCTGGTCTGTACGCAATCAGTGTCTTTGCCATATTACTGGAATTTCATAATCCTCTCTACATAGATGATCATCTCAATGATCTCAATCGCAATTTGATCCAGTGATTTGCCAATTTCAATTTTTTCGGCAGGACTGATCTCTTTATCAAGAGAGGCATTTCCTACTTCGGTTAAAAAACTCCGCATTTTATCCGCCAAAATAGTGTTAAACCACGTTTTAAAATCAGAAATCCGAATCTTATACTCCGGGTCTAAACTCCCACTCAACTCCCAACCATTGCCTTCCATGTATCTGATCTGGACTCGAAAGAGTCCTTTTTCTTTTTCAAGACTGACAAGGGATTGTTCCGGCAAGAAATCAAGTTTTCTCATCATGGACACAAGGGTTAAGATTTTCTCGAGTAAATCGATGAGTTTTGTTTTCTCCTGCCCTGTGATCTTTGCGTCGTCCCCCAAAGAATTCAAATAACTAGTTGCCAATTCTTTATAAAGATTGGTCAGCGAAAGAACTCGCTCTCTAAATTGGCTCAGCCGTACTAAGCTATCATCAAACCGACCAATGGACTTTAAGGCAAAATCTGGAGAAATATCGATCATGAACGTTCCTTTCCCTTCCAATGAATCAGGATTTTTTAGAATCGTCAATCGAATCGATTGGATTTATCAGATGATTTTTGAAGTCTATCCAAAAAGAGGGATTTTCATGCTTTCATTTTTAAAGTCTTTGTCATTGGGAATGATCTTTCTCGTCGGTTTCTCAGAATGCCAAACGAGTTCATCACAAAGGAGTGAATCGGGCCGATCCACAATCTCACAAGCTGGTTCGATGCCTGAATTTATAGAAGGGCTCTACATCAATACAAAGACGATCCGCAACCCAAAATTTTGGAACACTCTCTTCCAATCGATGCAGGATGTTGGGATGAATGCAGCAGTCATTGACATCCAACCATTTCCTCCCTCAGCGGAACAGATTGCGGACATTCGCAAACGTGGCATTTATCCAATTGCAAGAGTGGTCAATTTTGAGGGTGGACTGGTAGACAAAGCTCCGAGCCCCGACAGAATGCGTTCTATCCAAAAAGCAATCCGTACGGCATGCGAACTTGGGTTTCCTGAAATACAATTAGATTACATTCGTTATGCGGATGGTGGAACAAACTTCACGATGCCTTATGAAAAACGATACGAGAGTATTTTAAATATAATACGAGACCACAAAGAGAAAACAAAAGATGTATGTGGACCATCTGTCATCTGGTCCGCAGATATTTTTGGTCGAGTGCCTTTTATAGAAAATGATATCATTGGTCAAAAGGTAGAGCCATTTAGTGAGGAACTGAATGCACTTTATCCGATGTTGTATCCATCCCATTTTTATGGCCTAACCAAAAGAGTCTCAGATCCATATGGAACGATAAAAGATGGCTTGGACTTTACCGTTGAAAGAGCAAAAAAAGGCACACGAGCACTCGCATGGGTACAGGGATTCAAGATGATGATAGGGCCTAGTCGACTCAGCTATCAGGATTATATCAAAGTGCAAATGTTAGGCGCCTGGGAATCGAAAGGCCACGGATTTATCGTTTGGAATGCAGGAAATGATTATTATGATACCCTTACTGCATATACTGCTTACCAAAACGAAAAAAAGAAAAAGTAAAGCCTCATTCAGAGGCTTCTTCCAACATCTTTCTTCTTTCATAAGCCTCGGCTTCTTCCTCCCCAAAGGCTTTCACTCGCAATTCTTTTAATTTTTTTTCCTTATCTTTATCAGAAAGGTTTGGATTTAAACGCAGAAATTCTTTCTCTTGTTTTTCATAATTGGAGATACGTTCAGCTTGTTCGGATTCTTCTTTGCGTATTTTTGCCAGTTCTGAGGCACGTTCCTTTCCAAAGTATTTAATATCTAAAGCTGTTAATTTTTTCTCTTTTTCCTCTGCATTTAGTCCCGCAAATTCCCTCTCTCTCAAACCAATTTCGGTTTGGTAGTGGTCAAATTTGTCCTCTCTACTCACGATAGAATCATAATAGGAACCATATGTCTTACGTTTTAAAGTATCGAATTTTTTGACCCTTTCTTCGGGATTCATGTTTTTACTGCTTTGGATAAAATTTGCTGAACCTTCTAAAAATTGTACCTGGGATTCTTCCATACCAAAGACGAGATCAGATTTCTCATCTCCCATGATCTCCCTACGTTTGTTTTTTAAAATTTCATATCTATCTTCAAACTTCGACTCCCCTGAGAGATCTAATTTTCGGATGCCTTCTTCATAGCGGAAATAACTCTCAAATAAATCTCTCAACTTTTCACGTCCAGGAGATTCATAGGTTTGGTCTATGTATGTAAGTATAGTTTGATTACATTGTTCTGCCGTATAACCAGCATCACACTTTCTTCGCAGAGCCCAAAGTTCCCAGACAAAATTGATTTTACCAGTTTTGAGATCTTCAATGATTTCAAGATAGGATTTTGGTGAATCCTCACGAAATGGAGAAAGTGCAGCATCCCAAAATTGCGATTGATCACCTAAAGGCTGTAAGTTCGCATTTTGTTGTAAATCTTCATTTTCGGGGTGCATAGACCTTGCCGTGTCCGAAGGATCATTTTTGGAAAGCTGTGTAAAAAGAAAAAAGGCTGTTAGTAAGAAACAAATTCCAAGTACCGAATAGAATAAAATCTTTTGTTTTGACATGGTATAGAATAAAAAAGGGTCATGCGTTCAAATCGCACAACCCTTTCTTGTAATTTAGAAAAGAGAAAAGTTTACAATCCCGCTTGCGCGTTTCTTGCTATATTTAAATACCAACCTGTTACATCGAAGAAGCCTTGGCCACTCCATTCGAAGTTTGTCGCTTGCAAATGGTCTATCCCAGTCGCATACCAATATCCATTTGCTTCGCCCTTATAAGTTCCCCATCTTTGAGAAGTAAGAGGTACCACACCATCATTGGTTCCGCCCAGTCCATAGAATAAACCTCCAGCCCAAGTGATAGGGTGAGTCAATGCCATGAGAGGGTGTTGGATGAGGTCCGCCCATGCCATGGCGCTGCCGTAGGAATAGTACTTTTTGCCAGAGACATTGGGTGAAGAAGAGTTGAAAGTATTTACATAACTAACAGTGAGAGATCTTCCCATAGCGATCACATCTTGGGGACGCCCATCGCGGTAGACCAATTTTGCCAATAAACTAAGTGCAGAGTTTGCGAATGGCTGTAACCAACCTGGTATCACAGCTAACACGATATCTGCCATAGGTGCTCCTCTATGGAGTGAATTTACAGTTGTAATGGTGGCGGTTTTAGAGGCAAAGCCGAGGTTAGAAACCATATACCGAATGACAAGTCCACCTTGCGAGTGGCCAACCAATTGGACTTTCGTACAACCATTGGAAGCCATCCATGAATTGACTGCCGATTGGATTTGTTGTGCACGCACAGGGATGCTGTTGGTCGCAGAACTTCCAGGAGTTGTCACCTTCGCACCTTGGGAACGGAGGTAGCTATCGAGCCCTCCCCAATACTTTACCAATCCACCAGCAAGGCCTTTGGTGTCATCAAAGCCCAAAATCCCATGCACAAGTGCAATGCACTGTCCGTCTAGAGGACCAGCAAACAAGCCTGTTGCGGGGGCTAACAGGAATAAACTCACGATTCCGCTCAATAGTTTCTTTTTCATATAGGCATCCTAATTTCTTTCGAATGCCATATTTATGTCAGTATTTGAGCGATCGTCAAGGCATTTCCCCAAAAATTAATCCAAATGGAAGTTTTTTTACTGAATTGTGTTCAATTTATGCCAAAAGTGCGCTCTTCTAAAGTTCGGTAGTAGCCGGAGGCCTCTTCGTTGCGGATGATCTCAGCCTCCTCGCCGAATAGCTTGGTTCGAAGACCTTCCAGCTCTTTCTCTTTCTCTGGGCTGAGTGTTGTCTTTCCGCCAAGGAGTTTGCTCCTAAGATTGCGGTAGGTTTCTAAATTCTTCCATTTTTGTTCTCGCTCATCTTCCAAGGCATCCCATCGATTCAATGCAGCCTGGTCCATCCCCATTGCCTCTCGGATATCACGTAAGGTAGATTTTCTCTCAGCAAAGGACATTATCTTAAGATCTTTTTGGACAGATTGTACAAATCCTTCGGTAAGAGTTTGTTGCCTTTTTGCTAAGACTTGTGGAAGCTCCTTTCCAAAGTTTTCTTTCAGGGTTGATTTGAATGAAGATAGTTTGGCATCAATATTACCTGGAGGACTCTCTTGGATTCTTTGGAGAGCATCAGAGACATTCTGCATTTTTTTCTCGATAGCCCAGATTTCATCAGCCTTTTCCCCGAAGAGTCGATATCTTTCTTTCCAAACTTCTTTTCTACGATCGGCTTCCGACATCATACCAAGGCGGATCATATTCTTTTCTCGAAAGACATTATACGAATACATTTTTTCAGAAAGACGGAACAATTCCATTGCTTTTTCTGGGAATGCTAATTGTAAAATCTCATTCAATTTTTCTACCCAACGGTCAGGGTAGAGTTTTGGTAATTCTTTCATCAATTCCTCCAACAGTGCAAATTGCACCCTTGGATTGTCTATGTTCTTACCATATTTTTCTTGTAAAATCTTAGCTATTTGTTCGTCAGAAAATTCGCTAAATGAAAATTGATCATAGTTTTCTGGCAAGTCTCCCAAGTCTCGTTTTTCATAAATTCTTTGTTTTTTAGAGAGCTCTCGAAATCTCTCTTCCGTTTTATCTTTATTACGCAGAGAATAATACAGTCCTAAAAAAATGCAGGCTGCTAAAACTAAAATGATATAGATTCTTTTTTTTGATTGGAACATTGGAATAAATTATAGGACAAAAGAGACGGACTTACATCCGTCTCAAATTAAAAATTTTAACCGCCTTTACTGACAATAAAGTCAAGAATTGCTGCATAAAACTCGTTCTCATCGAAGGTATCTGGAGGTATCCCCACCACATCTAAATGGTCTTGGCTAATCACCGATGCCTTTGAAGTCATCTGCGCAGAACTTGGTGCATTGAGATTGCTTACATATCCCAAACTTGAGTTTACTGAGATGGAATCCAATGAAAAAAGGTTCTCATTGTATTGAAGACGATCTCCCATCTGTTGAGAGTTGATTCCGACCAATCCATCATCGTCATTATTAGTTTTATTTCCATCACCTTTCCCTGCAGCGCCATCATTATCACAGTCATCTATACAATATCCATCACCATCGATATTATAAAAAGCCTGTTTCACTAAATAGAGTGCAGGGTTTACATTGATGCCCTCTTGCGCAGTAATCAATGATCCATAATAAGCGGCATTTGATGAATTAACATTGTAATTAGTATTGAAGGCTTTCATACCAGTCGTTACACCATCTGTAGATGAATAGTCATTGTAGACTAATTGTTTTGCTGCCGCATAACCATCATTTCCTGATCCATAAATTGTATTTCCGAAAATAGTCGCAAGCGCATTGATCACAGATACTACACCTGGGTTTAAGTCGAGAATGTACTTGGCAACAGGGGATCCCCTATGAGGGCTGGAAACGGAAATCAATGCATGTACAACTTGTCTACCGTAACGAGCGCGAAGAACAGCCGCTGCTTTTCTTGCATCAAGTCCGCCTTGGGAGTGACCAATGATGTTTACTTTAGTTGCACCAGTGGTAGTTATATAGTTTTGGATGCGATCAGCTAACTGAGTGCCACGAACTTCTGACGACTGAAAAGGTTGCACAGAGGCCGCCAAGGCTTTTTGACCTGAATGTATGCTTCCATTACAAGAGACTTCCAAAAATTCGTCGCATGGGTCACCGACAAACACACCGCTGTCGTCTCCAAAATAAAAATAACCTAACAAATTGTCAAAACCAGACAATCCGTGTGCGAATACCACAGGGTAGACGGTCTTTCTTGCACCAGCTTGCAAAGAACTTGCGAATAGTAGAGTCCCTAACAAGAGTAGCGCGAGCCTTTGTATTTGTTTCATAACTCACCTCAAGGGAAATTTTGACACAAATATCGCCACAAATCAATTTAATTTTGTTCAATATGAGGCTTTTTTGACTTATATTTACCACACAAAAGGCTTTTCGGACATGTACGTAGAAATGGCGGGAAAACTTGCCGGATTTTCTCCCTTAGTTCTTTCTCTTCGGTAAATCTAGCTCTCTTAGGTGCCGCAAGCCACAAAGCTCGAGGCCAGGGAAGGACCCCTCTGCTTCCTTTCGGTTCCCTTCCGGTAGATACAATTTGGTAATGCCTATGCCAGAAAGCTCCTTGATGCGGAGGTTGATTTGCCCTATGCTCCTTACTTCACCCGAGAGCCCTACTTCGCCCAAAAACCCCTGGCTCCTAGGAATGCTTGTATCCTGGTAGGAAGAAACAATGGCGGAGACAATCGCTAAATCCAAACTGGGTTCATCGATACTCAAACCACCTGCGAGATTGGTAAAGATATCACATTCAAGAAGCGGTATTTGGAGGTATTTTTCGATCACAGCAGAGAGTAGAATCACCCTTCGGTTGTCCAAACCTTCTGCCATACGCCTTGCTTGGCCAAACGCCGATTTGGTGACAAGCGCCTGAACCTCGACAGAGATAGGCCGAGAGCCCTCCATAACCGAAGAGAGAACACTACCTGATCTATCTTCAGATTCGGGAGAGATAAAGAGGCGATGCCTGTCCTCCACTTGGGAAAGACCCTCCCTAACCATTTCGAAGACTGCAGAATCCCCTACGGCACCGAAGCGATTCTTCACAGCACGAAGCATACGGTAATAGTTCAATCTGTCCCCTTCAAAGTAGAGAACTGTATCTACTAAATGTTCCAACACTTTTGGACCCGCAATGCTTCCTTCCTTTGTGATATGCCCAATCAAAAAAATAGGAATATTTGTACGTTTTGCTGCTTCCAAGAAGACTTGGCTACACTCTCTCAGTTGGGTTACTGAGCCTGCTTGGTTGACCAAACTCTCTTTCATAATCGTTTGGATGGAATCAATAAAGACAATGGCGGGGCGAATGTCAGCAATCATCCTAGCAATGTTCTCCGCATAGATTTCAGAGGAGAGGAGGATATCTGGGATGGACAATCCCATCCTTTTGGCTCGCATTCCGATTTGGTTTGCAGATTCTTCGCCCGAGACATAGAGAACTTTTCCTGTTTGGCTCAAAGAGCGAGCGATCTCCAAGACCAAAGTGGATTTGCCGACACCTGGCTCCCCTCCTATGAGAACTAAGCTTCCAGGAACAATACCTCCACCTAAGACCAAATCCAATTCCGAGAAACCAGAAGGCAGTCTTTGCATCTGGCTTTCTTCGATTTTGGTTAAGGGAATGGGTGTACTGTATTTGGCATCTTCCTTTGGTGAATGCCTTTCTTCAAACCGACTGCTACCGATGACGACCTCTTCGATGCTATTCCATTCACCACAGACAGAACATTTACCAGCCCATCTTTGGCTCTCTGCTCCACAGGATTTACAACGGAAAACTTTCGAAGGTGCCTTTTTGCTCATGGAACCGCTTAATGTTCGAAGAGGTTGTGAACTTCGAGGAGATCTAAATCCACTTGGGTTTCTAAGAAAGCAAAACACTTTTCGGCAAGAGTGAATCGATTTTCACGGATCATCATTTCAGTAAGGATTTGCTCCAGAGAAATGAGATACCGCACATCTGCACCTGCATAATCGATTTGGTCTTTGGAGAGAATTTTTTTACCCCAATCAGAAGACTGATTTTTTTTGTCTATGGTCTCATCAAAAAACTCTCGGATTAACTCCTTTAATCCATGTTTGTCGGTATATGTCCTCGCCAGTTTGCTGGCAATCTTTGTACAGAATACGTGTTTCAATTGAATGCCAAGACGAGCTTTGAGAAAGGTCATATCCATTCTTGCAAAGTGGAATATTTTTAGGATTTCGGGTGATTCAAATAATTTCTGAAGTTTTGGTGCATCTTTTTGGCCAGGCAATATCTGGACGAGTGCAATGCGATTTTTTGAATCGCATATTTGAACGACGCAGAGTCGATCCCTGCGAGGATTCAAACCCATCATCTCGCAGTCAACGGCGAGTCGATCATCTTTTTTATATGCTTCGAAAAATTCATCTGAAAGATCGCCTTGGTGGACAATGGGTTTTATACTTGAACGTTTTTGGGTCATATTGGTCTACTATGGAAAAGGTTCCTAACATTTCATCAAATAGAATTTTCCCATGAAAATCCAATACAGAGTTTTAGATAAAGTCACCATTTCTCCTTTCTATGAAGTGAAACCAGGTGTGTACCAAAGCGCCTGCCATAAATTTGAGCTCACACTCTCCCAGACGAGTAGCTCAAAAAAAGAAATTGTCATTTCACCAAAATTGATCTGGAAAGAAACAACACGACCAGAGGTTGGCTTTCAAATCGATTTTTTAAACCTTCGCTTAACAGAGATTCCACAAGGAAGTGCCTACCAAATCTTCCGACATGGTTACCAATCTTGGTCACTTTCTCAAAGGATGAACCCAAAAGAATTGGACCGCTCTCCTGTCCTCAAATTCCTCCAATACTCCCAAGAAAATATCTATAGCAATCACCAAGGTGTTGAGGGACTTGTCTTGTCTGAGTATTTTGTACAATTCTACCAAAGTGATTCTCAAAAAGGTACTTTGATTGGCTCACTGGACAGAGGCGAGTTTGGCTTAAAATTTGAATCGAAATTGAGCCCAAGTGGCGAGATTGCATTTGTGGATGCAATTTATGATTTCTATTCACTCCCAGATTTACGACCCAACCATAAAATTTCCATTTCAAAGATATTGATCAAACCATTCACTGGGCTCCCAGAAGTTACACTTGCAAACTACTTTGCCGACTTAGGCAAACAGTTAGGTGTTTCACCATTCCCGAAAAAAGTCCCGAAAGGATGGTGTTCTTGGTATTACTATTACACCAAAATAGACCAGAAGATCATCTTAGACAATTTAGCAAAGGTTAGAGAGCTCAATCTCCCTTTTGAATTTTTTCAGATTGATGATGGCTACCAAAGAGAAATTGGGGATTGGTTGTATCCAAATGAAAAGTTTCCTGGAGGGATGCGCATCCTCGCAGATGAAATCAAACGGGTGGGCCTAAAACCAGGGATTTGGTTAGCACCTTTTTTGGTGAGAAAAAAATCAGAGTTTTTCCAAAAGTTTCCCGAAGCCGTTTTAAAAGACCATGAAGGTAAACCCGTGCCTGCCCTCTACCAACCTCTTTGGGGCTCTGGATATACCTATGCTTTGGACATCACTCACCCCACCTCCCAAGCATACTTAGAAAATGTATTTACCACCATAGTCAAGGAATGGGGTTATCCTTATCTCAAATTGGACTTTCTGTACGCTGGACTCTTACCCGGAGAAATCTATAATCCAAAACTTTCACCTCAAGCCCGTTATATGGAAATGTTGGCACTCATACGGAAATTTGTGGGAAAAAACACATTTCTTCTTGGATGCGGTGCTCCTATGTTACCTTCCGTTGGTTACTTTGATGGAATGCGCATATCCTGCGACGTTGCTCCTTTTTGGAAGCCAGAACTGAGCAGAAGATTATTGAAAGACCGCAATGCATTGTGTACACGAACGGCTCTCATCAACGACCTAACGCGAGCATCTATGCATAGAAACTTTTGGTTAAATGATCCTGATTGTTTGTTAGTTCGAAAGAAACAAAACAAAATGAAAGAATACCAAACAAAAATTATGGCAACCGTTATGGCACTGTCAGGTGGTATGCTCTTGGTTTCCGATGATTTGACAAAGCTCGAAGAGGACAGGCTTTCCCTGATGAAAAAAGCCTTTCAGCTCAATGCAGATTGTGAAGCGCATACTCCAATCCCATTGGGTATATTCAAAAATGACTTGCCCGAGGCCCTATACAATCCTGCAGGTTATCTCGGGGTTTGGAATGAAACAGACCAAAGCAAAAAGATTCGATTGGATTTACCGAAAGCACTAAAATCGTCAGGTCCCTTCTTCGATTTTTGGACTGGTGAAACAGTTTCCTGTGAACTTTCCCAGAAAAAAGACCAGATCGAAATCCAAGTACCCGCTCATTCTACGATGGTGTTTGCGACTGGTTAAAGAAAAAACCTTGACCTTCGTTTTCGTACAGCTAGATTGAAGGGAAGTTTCTCTTTTGAGGTAGTTATGAAGTTGTTTCGTTTTCTTAGACTCTCCCTTCCTTTTCTCCTAACAGGATTTGTAATGGTCTGTGCTTCTCTGGACACAGCCTCAGGATCTCTATCCCGATTGGGTTTTTCCATCTCGGATTCTACATCAGCGCTCCTCAAATCTTTGAGTACTAGTGTTTCTTCTGTTTCTGATTCTATCTCCAAAGCAACAGAAGAAGAAAAAGCAGCGATGTACCAAAAAGACATCGAAGCCGCCATAGTCCTTTTGCATGAGGAGCCTAAAAGTGCATCCGAATTGGAGAGAGAGCTACAAAACATTGCGATGAAACATGGAATTAGCAACTGGCAAGGACAGTCTGTAACCTATGTGGGGATCGGAAAAGGTCTACGCCTAGCGGGAGCTAAAGAATCCGAATTCTTAGCATTAAAGGACACACTCGCATTGCAAAATCAATCCATTGCAAAACATCTTGAGGAAGGATACAAATCCAATTAAGATTTTTTACTTTTTGCCTATGTTTACTTTGGGCAGAAGATCTTATCCTCGCCCAAAGTAAAAACCAAACAAATGTATCCTTTCTTTATGTGGACGCAAACTCCGGTCAAGCGAGCGGAGGGCACACGGCGGTACGAATCGGTGAGACCGTCTATCACTTCCAATACAATTTTTCTGACCAAATCCTTCATATCCATAGAGACCCCTGGTCACAGTTCAAATTTCAATACAACGTTTGGGAGAATCGCAATGTATTTGCCTTTACCTATGATCTCTCCTCAGAAGAAAGTGAAAGGTATAAATTGTTTTGGGATAAGGCGTATGTAAAGCAAGAACGATTGATTGAGATTCGCGACGATCTCGGACGAAATGTACTTTTTTTTGAAAAACTTAACAAGATCCAAATAGGTTCCCCTGAAACTTGGGAAGTTCCTGGAATCGGTTATTGGAAAAGCGGTCTGCAATTGCAAAATGACAATCCTAGAAAAGAGAAGGCTCTTCTGGGCTTGGAAGTTTTAAAAGAGAAAGAAAAGGATCTTTTCACAATTTCTAAATTAGAATCTTACCTCTTGAGTGAAAACATTTCCGAATCCTCTATACTTACCAAAAGTGCCCTCCCACGTCCACCCTCATTAGCTGAGGAATGGGAATCTCTCCAACAGAGGATCAGTGTACGAGAGTACTTTGTCTATGAAAGTGAACTCATAGAATCAGCTTATCTAAAGATACAATTTGACCCTTTGGAATCATTTTCCTCAGTGGAGAGAAGCAAACTGGCAGAAAAGCTCTCTCTCATAGAAAAAGAATTGGATATTTGCCTCCAAAATGTAAGCAGTTGTTCTGCTCTTCAGGAAACGGTTCTATTGACACGAATGTTAGGTCTACAGAAATCTCTATCTGAAGGCGTACTATTTGTACCAAAACTTGGGTATTATTATACTTTCTCACCAGAAGACATATTTGATATCCCTGAAGATACCAAAGAGGAGAAAAAACTAGAAGCAAATGAACTCTATTTACGAGCCAAGTCCATTTACTTAAATAATCATTCCGAATTCATTGCCTCCGAATTTGAACGAGAAATAGCAAAGATTGACTCTGTAATGCGAAAGTCTTATGATTTGATCAAACTCGACCCACTTCCTCTACTTTCCAATAAACGCTTCCTACCAAATCATGAAAAAAAAGAGTGGGACACTTTAAAAAGCAAATACAATCAGAATTATTTACTTCTAAAAAACATCCTTCCGAAAGTGTACTCTTACCATCTGGTCACAAGAAATTGTACAGGTGAGATCTTTACATTGCAAAATAAAATGTTCCAGTCTACGGAGGAAGAAAACAAAATACTTGGTGCTCAAATCAAAAACAATCTCTACAGCCTTTCTTTTATCCCTTTTGTTGCGGCAGATACCATTAAGAGAACATATAAATTAAAGAACATTGCATTCTATCCTTCCTTTAGAAAGTTAAAATTAGAGCAGATGGACAAACCTTGGCAAACTGAGTGGACAGAAGAGATGAGATTTTTCTCAGAAATATATAAAAGCAATCCATATGACCAAGACTTTCTTTTTTTTACCGACAATACAATTTTGTTTAGACCCATTTTTGGATCTGCCAATCTGGCTTACTCCCTTATGACTAGCACGATAGGGATAGGGTATGCGCCTTTTGATAAGGGCAAACGCCTGGAAAGAGGCGTACAAAGTGTCCTTTTTAGCTTTCCAGAATTGTTTTTTTTGAATATACGAAAGGGATATTTCCCCTATGTAACCAAAAAAGATCTACCTATCCAGTATACTTCGGAGCCTAATATATGAAACTTTTTTTCTGTTTGCTGAGTCCTTATCTCATTTCGATTGCATTGGCATTTTTCGCAAAGGATTCTTGGTTTTCTATCCTACCGACAGAACAAGTTGTTGCAACCGCACTTGTATTTATCACGATCCAAACCTTTGTCTTTTATTTCCAAAGGTCGATTTGGAATACGCTACTATCATGGAATAAGACTGCCAGTCGACTGATGGTTTTTATTTTATTCTTATTATTTACGATCACATTGCTCTATCCATTTCGAAATCTTTCATGGGGTGATGGATTAATTTTATTCGAAACAAATCTATTAGAAACAAAGTTATTTGGCCTACAAATTGCATTAGATGAAATCATTGAAACAAGTCTCCATAGCCTAGCTTACCATCTTCTAAATTATTCAGGTATCCTATTTGATATCAGATTGAGTTACCAACTCATTTCTTACACCGCGGGGATATTCTTTTTAGCCCTGGTCGGTTGGTACTTACCAAAATATAAATCCAACCAAGATGATTTCTTTCCTAAGCTAATATTTTTTGGCTCTGGTGGTTATCTCGTTTTTTTTGGTTATGCAGAAAACTATAGTTATTTGAGTTTATATATCTTTTTTCTACTCATCTACCTTCGCAAAATGATTGAAGGAGAGATTTCCTCCAAAAAATTATTGTTATCTGCAACTATTCTCGTAACGATTGGAATTTTTTTCCATTTGGTCACTGGATTTCTTGCAGTCCTCTTAGGTTACCTTTGGTACAAGGAATCTCCAAGAGAGAGAAAAGTTAAAGATTTGTTCCAATTCTCAGCACTTGGTTTCGGGATTATTGCAATCGGATTTGTCTATCTACTTTTTATTCATGATCCAAATGTAGATAGACAAAGTAGTCATTTATTACATCCACCACTCTACCCTTTGAAACGATTGATTTCTATCAATCATTTCAAAGAAGTACTCTCCGTACTTTGGTGGAATTCCAAACCAGCAATTTTTGTACTATTGTATTTCTTTCTTTATGATAAAAAAATATTCAAGACTTGGATATCGCGTCGCGAAAATGCCTTTCTTTTTGTAGCCTTTCTCTCTTTTTTACTCAATGGATTTTTTATCAATCCTATGTTAGGTTTTCCTGGAGATTGGGATATGACAGGATTTTATTGGATACCATTGGCATTCTTAGGCTACCTTGCTTTATTAGAATATCCAAATGTAACCTACCAAGTATTTCCGCTTTTGGTTTTCTGTCTTATAATGCAGATTTTTCATGCGAAAAAACTCTCCGAAACCAATCCGGAATCGGAAGCAATGGTTCGGATTACAGAAAATTTAGTGACACTGTATGTGGCTGAAAACCAAGAAAAAGTAAATTCTTTACCATCTTCACAAAAGAAGTTTTATGCAAAGACTGACTTCTTTCTTTATAAAGCAGACCGCATTACAAGTTTAATGTGTGATTTTAACGAGAAGGAAAATCTAAAGAAAGAACTCCAAACTTTACGAAAAGAGTTTCAATCCTCAAGCCAGGAAGGGAAGCTTAAGGATAAAACTTGGATCAAAGGATTTCTCTACAGAGCCACAGACGGCAATACCAAATACATTAAATCTCTAAAAGAACATAAGCTATGTCATCTTGGAGTTTAGTTGATGATTTTAAGTAAGAGATATAATCATTGATTTCTTTTTTCATGAGAAAGTATCTGTTTGGACCAGAGGGCAATCTAGACAAGGTTTGGATCAAAGGATGGGCACTGGAACCTAAGAGTCCATCGGTATACATGAGCAATACATCACCTGCTTCAACTTCTAATTCCGATTCAATAAAATTTGCTGTTTCCAGAATGCCCAGAATTTGCCCTACATTCTGATGCAAAGGAAGAACTTCTATTGATTCTCTTTTAAATACCAAAGGGAAAGGATGTCCTCCTCTTGAATACTTGATCTTGAAGTTTTTATGGTCCACAAGCAAACTAATAGCAGTCATACTATGAGTGCCAATTTCTTTGCATAATTCTAAATTTAGACGCTGCAAGATATGCGCCGTACTGACAAATGCAGATTTCGAAATTTCTTTGTGTATAGTCGTCATGAGAATAGCAATCAAGGCGGAAGTTACTCCATGGCCTTCAATATCTGCCATTAACACCAAACTACAATTATTCTCAAGTGATAGGATTTGAAAAAAATCGCCTGAAACATAACTGAGAGGAATGATCTCAGCGGATAACTTCTCAATTGATGCAGGAACAGTCATGGATTTCTGTTGGATACGACTTGCAAGTTTCATATCTCTAAAGATTGCCTCTTCTTGAATGGCTTTATCTTTGTAGAGAGTATAAAAATGGATCGCTCGTTTTAAGGCAGATTCCACACCGACTAAATCAAAGGGCTTTAAAATAAAATCTGTAGCTCGATGATAGAGTGAGGAAACGAAAGATTGAATGTCTCGCTCACCTGTTATCATCAATACCTGGGTTTTTTCATCTATAGATTTAATTTTGGGTAATAAATCTAGTCCTGAGAAACTTGGCATATGAATATCTAGAAAAATGATGGGATTTCTCTCTCTTTCAAAGTATTCAAGACCCTGGCTAGGATTTGTAAAATATCGAACAAAATACCCTAACCCATTCAAGATCACTTCCAACGTTTCACAAATTTCAGAATCGTCATCTATGATCAGAATTTCAGGTTTGAAGGTGTATTCGCTCATTTTTATATACTTAATTATGAATTGAGCTTAAAACTAAACTTTTCCTTAATTTCATCCACTCTTTTAAAGTATGTTTCATGAAAAACTTTCTTCTCCAAATAAGGATCAGTGCAAGAAATCATTTCGCCATAAGTCCAGCGATAAGGCTCACCATTAGAAAATGAAACTCGATCCTTATGAATATGTGATGATAGTAAACGTAAATTCAATCCTCGAAACGATTTTATCAATGCTCTAAAGATACCTTCTTTTTCAGGATCAATAAATCGAAACTTTCGTGCAAATAGCACTGCATCGTGGAAGTATTCAGGAACGTTAAAGGCTCCAGAAGAACCAAGTTTTTTTGCCAAAATTCGTATGAAGTTGGTGATCTCAGTAAACACGTTTAGACCAGGGTATTCTTGGCCAAAATACAATTCTTTCTTTAGCCTTTCGGGAGAGTGATGTAAATTCTGGGTAAGGAGCCAGTCAATATAAACCATTGGAAATTTTTCGTCATCACCTCGAAGGTGAAATTCAGAAACTTTTAATCTCATATGAATTAGAATTTGGTCATCAAAAGTTTTTACGTATATGCGGTTGTCGTAGTCATTTAAAACTTCAATGGATAGTTTAGAATGTGGATAACCTCGTTTTTCAATCGCTTTCAAAAGACTCGCTTCATTTAACATTTCTTCAACTTCTTCTTTTCTGAAGCGATTGAATAATCGGGGCTCCATGTTTAAAGAAGTATTCAACTCCTTAGAGACATCTACCAAAGAAAGCTCATCGAGATTGAGCCATTCTGTATTTCCCTTTTTCTTATCTGTAGAGGAAAAGATTCCCATCAGATTTCTCCAAAGGCTGCTAATGTGTTAAAATGTATTTCAACGGTATCTTTTGAATCTCGTGCATAACCGCCAGCAAGAGTGATGACACAAGGTACAGATTGTTCGCTGCAATACTTTTTGATCATCCTATCTCTCTCTTTGAGCCCTTTCATACTAACTTTCAATTCTCCCAAGGAATCATCTTCATAAGGATCAGCTCCAGCTAAATAATATACAATTTCAGGCTGAAATTGTTTTTGAATCTGCTGCAACGAATCATACAATAAAGTGAGATATTGATCATCTTTTGTTCCAGCCTCTAAGTGGACATCCAAATTCGAATTTTCCTTCTTCGGATAGATATTCCCTTGGTGCATAGAAAATGTAAAAACTTTGTCATCGTATTGGAAAATATATGAATTTCCATTTCCTTGGTGCAAATCTAAGTCTACAATAAGTGCTTTATGATTTGGTGATGTCTCTTTTGTTTTTCTGATTGCAATGGCTATGTCATTTAAATAGCAAAATCCTTCAGCACGGTCTGGGAAACTATGGTGGTATCCTCCCCCCATATTAAATGCAAACTTATGTTTATTGGTGAGTTTGCTTGCAAGTACGGTTCCTCCTACCCCATAACAGAAGCTATCTACAATGCTCCTGGAGAGTGGTAATTCGGAATACATAGTCCTCGGGGTATGTTCGTAGCTAAATAAATCATTAAGATATTCCTTGGTATGAACAAGTTCTAGGTCGTGTTCCTCTGCTCTCTCTGGCAAAAGAACGTCCCATTTGGAAAAGATAGGATCTCTTTTCAAACGATTGTATAGATGGGAGTATTTGTGTGCTGGGAAAATATGGCCTGGTAGATCGAGATTGTAAAGCGAATGATAAATGAGGGCGAGGTCTTGGGAACTCATACCATTAGCTTGATTGAAATTTTAAACTCGTCAAACCAATCAAAGCAAATTGCTTGCGAGAATAGAAAAAAAGCGTTAGACTGTTTCTATGCCTGAAGTCCCCAATCTCCCACAAAAGCGCACAAAAATCATTTGTACTATAGGCCCTGCCTCAGCCAATAAAGAGACTCTATTGAAGTTGATCTATGCTGGGATGGATATGGCGCGTATGAATTTTTCCCATTCTACGCACGATTACCATGAAAAGGTATATGAGCTCATCCGAGAATGCGAACAAGAGGCGGGGACAAACATTGGCATCCTAGCAGATTTACAGGGACCCAAGATACGGACAGGGAAACTTAGCTCTGGACCGATTGAATTGAAGGCGGGAGACACGATCTCCATAAACAACCAAGCGGATTTTCCTGGAACCGCGAATGAGATTGGATGCACCTATACACATATACTAAATGATATAGAAGTGGGACATAAACTCCTAGTGGATGATGGAAAGCTGTCCTTTGTCGTGAAATCCAAAACAAAGGAAAAAGCGGTTCTAGAAACCATAATTGGCGGAACCTTAAAAGACAACAAAGGTATCAATTTACCTGGAACTCCAATTTCTGCACCCGCCTTATCTGAAAAAGATATAGAGGATATGCGATTTGCTTTGGGACTCGGCGTTGATTACATCGCATTATCCTTTGTAAGGCGTGCCAGTGATTTAGAATATGCAAGGCAGTTTATGAGAGATACCTATGCAGGTCTGATTGCAAAGATTGAGAGACCCGAGGCTTTGCAAAACATAGATGAAATCATTGATGCATGTGATGGCATAATGATAGCTCGTGGGGATCTTGGAGTCGAGTTGGATACTCAATTTGTTCCCATTATCCAAAAAGAGATGATTACCAAATTAAACCAAAGAGGAAAACCGGTTATCACTGCTACACAAATGTTAGAAACAATGATTGATAACCCAAGGCCGACTCGAGCCGAAGCAAGTGATGTTGCCAATGCGGTTATGGATGGAACGGATGCTGTTATGCTGTCTGGAGAAACTGCATCTGGTAAATTTCCTGTAGAGACTGTCGACACAATGACAAAGATCATACAAGCGGCGGAAGACTCTCATATCCACTTGATTCACCTTAGGCAAATGGATCGTTCCGTTTTAGAAGTTGAGCGTACTGCACTTGGTTATGCGGCAGAAAGCATAGCAAGATCAATCAACGCACAAGCTATCATTAATTTTACAAGGTCAGGATACTCTTCCCTTTTATCCTCTGAATTTCGACCAATCAAACCCATCTATTCTTTTACACCATTTCTTGGAACTGCTCGTAAGATGAAGTTATATTGGGGAGTCACTCCTTATGTCATGCCTATGATGGATAAATTTCCTGATATGATAGCATTTATGAGCAAAGTATTGAAATCAGAAGGAAGGCTGAAAGCAGGAGACCAAGTGGTCATACTTTCGGGAGCACCAGGATCTGTCGCGCAAACTGTAGATTTTATCCAGATCCACAAGATCAAGTAATCCGCTTCGCGATTTCCTTTGCTGCAATGTTTGCCGTAGTCCAAGCGTTTTGAAAATTGAATCCACCTGTGATGCCATCTACATCAATGACCTCACCAGCAAAAAATAAATTTGGGACAACACGGCTTTCCATAGTTTCAAAATTGATTTCTTTTCTTGAGATTCCACCCGCAGTCACAAATTCTTCTTTGAAGACTCCTTTTGTTGTCATCTTAAAATGTGACTTACAGATTTGGAAAGTGAGTTGTTTGGTCTGTGTTTGGCTAAGATCTGCATATTTTTGTTCTGATGAGATACCACTTGTTTCCAATAAATAAGACCAGAGACGAGTTGGAATTTCGGAAAATTTTTGGTTTTGGATTTTAGACCTTGCAAATTCTGATTTCCAGTTTTGCAGTGTCGTTTCAATTTCAAGAATTGATTTATCACCTAACCAATTTACTTCGAGTTCAGTTTTGTAATCACATTCGAAAAAAGTCTTTGCTTCCCAGGCCGATAAACGCAATGCACACGGTCCACTCAATCCCCAGTGAGTGATGAGAAGTGCTCCAGTTTGTGCTTTGCCTTTGGGATAGATGCGAATGCTCGCATTCGGAACAGAAAGGCCAGCCAACTCGGATAAGGGAAAAGGATCTATTCCTAAAGTAAAGAGAGATGGTGTTGGCAGTATGATTTTATGGCCCAATGCTTCCATCCAATTCCACACCTTTCGATTGGAACCGGAGCAAACTAAGACAATATCAAACTCCATATCAGAAGATTCCAATTTCAAAATGAAGCCAGAAGATTGATCTTGTTTAGGAAATATTGCCGAAACTGGAGATTCAAGATGTAAATGGATCTTTTTCTTTTGGATTTCTGTTAAGAAACAATCAATGATTGTAGAGCTTTGGTCCGTTACAGGGAACATCCTACCATCATCCTCTGTTTTTAAAAGTACACCGTGTTCTTTGAACCAATTGACTGTATCCTTGGATTGGAAGTGACGAAATGCCCACTTCAATTCTCTTTCACCTCTAGGATACTTTTTAGAAAAGGCTTCAGGATCAAAGAGATGATGAGTAACATTGCACCTGCCACCTCCAGAAACTCTTAACTTTGCAAGCGGCTCCTTAGACTTTTCAAAGATATGGATGGCGGTGGGACGATTGAGAAACTCTGCAATTTGAATCGACGCAAAACAACCGCTAGCTCCTCCACCAATAATAGCGATTTTTTTAGGAACCACTACCACTCGCCATAGTTTTTCATAGAGAGCCAAGGTTCTTTTGGCTCCAAAGCCTTTCCCTTTTGTAAGAGCTCTATAGAGATCAAGTCGGGAGTTCGAATAAAAGCCATACGGCCGTCTCTTGGTGGTCTATGTATTTGGTATCCAAACTTCATGATTCGATCGCATGTCTCATAGATATTTTCTGTTTGGAAGGCAAGGTGTCCAAAATTTCTACCAACGGTATAGGGTTCCTTTTGGTCCCAATTATAAGTGAGTTCGATTTCAGGGGCATCAGGTTCTCCCGTGGACAAAAACACGAGTGTAAACTTTCCTTCAGGGTGTTCTGCTCTTCGATTGACAACTAAACCTAAAGTCTGCTCAAAAAATGAGATTGTTTTCTCCAGGTCCAATACTCGGATCATCGTATGTAAAAACTTCATAAAGACTCACCATTCTCCAAAATCCAATTGGCCCTTGCTAATATTCTTTTTTTCTCTGCTGAATTCATCTTTCCCCAGGTATGATAAACCATTCCAATCCTAGGATTTTTTTCCAGGATTTTTTTATGTCTATCGAAGAAATGCCAATAAAGACTGTTATACGGACATGAATTTACTTCTGATTTTGTCTTTTTATCGTAAGCACAGTTTTTACAATAATTGGACATCTTATCTATATAATTGGCAGAAGAAACGTAAGGCTTGGATGCAATCTTTCCTCCATCCGCAAATTGGCTCATCCCTCGAGTGTTGGTAATCTCAACCCACTCAAAAGCATCTATATAAATACCAAGGTACCATTTGTCCAACTCATCTGGATTTACACCATATAACAGAGAAAAATTTCCTATGACCATCAATCTCTGGATGTGGTGGGCATAAGCAAGATGTAAACTCTGCCTGATGGAATAAGACATACAGTTCATCTTTGTTTCTCCTGTCCAATACCAGGAAGGCAACTCTCTCTGATGTTCCAAATGATTCAGTGTCTGGTAGCTCGGCATCTCCGCCCAATACAATCCTCGCGTAAACTCTCTCCAACCCAGGATTTGTCTGACAAATCCCTCTAAATTTGATAAACTGATTTGATTCCGTTTTTTTTCATAAGTACGAATAGCTCTTTCTATTACTTCTTTAGGCGAAATCAATTTTACATTCAATGCGAAGGAGAGGCAGGAATGGAAGAGATATGGACTCTCCTCGAGCATTGCATCTTGGTAATCACCAAATCCATCCAAAAAAATTTCTAAAAACTCATCTAATCTGTTTAATGCTTCTTTCCTTGTGATTGGCCATATGATTCCTTCGGTTGGCATTTCGCCCATTGTCCATTTTCTAGGGATCCTTTGCAGTACCTCATCGGAGTAAGAGGGTTTCCATTTACGCGAAGGAATCTTTATTTTCCCATCATACTTCTTTCGATTCATAGCATCAAAATTCCATTGACCACCCCAAGGTTCACCAGAACTATCCAACATAAAATTGTATTGTTTGCGCATGTATCGATAAAAGTTCTCCATCCGATAACTTTTTTTGGGGAAAATAGTTTTAAAACTATCACGTGGAGACAAGAAATGCTCTGTATCATAGGCTTCTGTTTGCACACCCTTTTCATTCAATATCTTACATAGATTTTGAAGTTCAAGATCCAGACGATATTCGTCGGGGAGCTGGTAAGAAAATTTGTCTATCTTTCTCTTTTGGCAAAACTGGATGACATTGGCAGAAATGCTTTTTTGATTATCTTTCTGATTTAGTTCGATGTACTCTACAATATGGCCTTTTTCAACAAGGCTCTTTGCGAATGCTTTCATACCCATAAAGATTGCTTTCACTTTTTGGATATGGTGGCGTACATACCGTACTTCTGAATCGGCCTCGACGAATAGATAAAAAGTATTGGGAGAAACAGTATGGAACCAAGAATGATTTTCATTCAATTGATCCCCTAAAATGAGACGACACTCTTTCATACTCATTAGAGTATCCGAAAGGGAGTTTATTTTTGGATTTTTCCTTTCAAATCTTGTTGCATCTCTTTTAATATTTCAGATAAAGCTCGATTCCAGCCCACCACCAAGTCACTTGCCTCTTTTTTATTGATAGAGATAGATTTTTGGTAATTTTTTTTCAAGAGTAAGGTAACATTTAAGCCTGTCTCCGTATAGACAAAGGCTTCTAGGTTTAGGATTGCCTTTGGCTCGTTTCTGAAATCTCCATAAAGATCCGATACAGAGACCTCTATGAAATGAGTAGGCTCCCATCTCGCATTTTGATTGGCATCAAACTCAAAAATCTTTTGGTCTAGTAATCCCTTTGCGATCTCTTCTCTCAAGTTTGCACTCGGTGAAATAAAAAAAGTATGATAAAAATCGGATTCAAAATTAACATTATCCCTTCGGTAAACAAATTCTTTACCTTCAAATTTTTGAGAGAGACTTAATCGCCTAATCTTGAAGGCAGTGCCTTTCGGTGGTATCTCATCTGAGTTAAGCTTATCCAACTCGATGAGATAAAATTTCTTTTCCGGGTAGGTTTTTGAAACGCTACCACATGCGATAACAAAAGCAAGAAGACCAAAAAAGAGCGAAAAGATTAGAGATTTCATTCTGTCATTTCCAAAGTTTTGATTTATTTGGTGCCTCACCAAATAAGAATTGAGAAGGGTATTTTTTTGCATTTGCAGTCACTTCTTTCAAATCTTCCGAAGCAATCCTTAAGTTTTCAATGGTTGTACTGATGTCACCTTGATTGGAAGCCAGAAGAGAATCTAACCTTTTGATTGTTGTTTGCAATTGAGTAATGGTTTGGTCCAATTTTTTGGGAGAATTTTGCAATTCTGGTTGAGCGATGATATTTTTCACCTCTTGGTTTGTTTTTCTCAAATCACTCAAAAGTCCAGTGCCTTCCCTTGAAAGATCAGCTAACTTTGCCTGGGTGACCGTTTGGTTTAAATTTTGGATCAAGTCATCGATTCCTTTAAGGATTTGGCTCACATCAGCTTTTTCTAATTTATCAAAAAATTTATCTACAGAAGCAGTAAAACGAGAGATCGTGCTCGGTGCAGAGGGGATATAGATACGATTGGGTTCCCAAGTGATGGGGAGCGGTGGATTTTTTTCAGGATTTAAGTAGTCCACTTCTAAATAGGCAGTGCCTGTAAGCCCTTGAGAGGCAAGTCTTACACGTAAACCAGATTGTATCATCCTCTCAACCGTTAATCGAATGCCATCAGCCTCAGCTCCTTTAATAAATTCCGGGACCGACATTTTTATGAGTACATAACGTCCATATACTTCGCTATCTGCTGATTTGAGTTTGTTTGCGTACTCGTTTTGCACGAATGTAATTGCTTCAACAGAGCCAACCTTTACTCCTCTATGTTTCACAGGGCTACCAATATCCAATCCTTGGACAGATTCATCAAAGTATGTTTCCAGTTTTAAGGATCTTTGGAAAAGAGAACTTGCAGTGAAAGAGACAAGAAATCCGACAAATACAAAAAACGTCGCCAATACAAAAATACCTACTTTTAAGTAAGTCGTGTTATTTGAATTCATACCGAGCTCTCCTCTTGTGGAATGCGATTGAAAAAATGATATACAAAGCCTTTTCCTTTTGCTTTTAAATCCTTCGGTTTACCTTCAGCGATAATACCTTTGGTGTCTCGATCCAGGACGATCACACGGTCGGCCATAGTGAAGATAGACGGAAGTTCGTGTGTGACAATCACAAATGTAACTCCCAGAGATCTAGAAAGACGGATGATCAAATGGTCTAAGTCAACGCTCGTTATCGGGTCTAAACCTGCTGAAGGTTCATCCAGAAAGAGAATCTCCGGATCTAGTGCCATAGCCCGAGCGATCGCTGCACGTTTTCGCATCCCGCCCGATAGCTCTGCAGGCATTAAATTGGCATAGGCATCCAATCCCACCAATCGCAATTTCATGAGCGAAATGGCATTCATCGCTTCCAGTGGAAGTTCCGTAAATTCTTCAAGGGGTAGGCGTACATTCTCCAAAACTGTCATCGAGCCAAAGAGAGCACTTTGCTGGTACATGACTCCAATTTTATTCCAAATGCGTAATCGATCTTTCCCGTTTGCTCTCAAAATATCTTCATCGTCGATCCAGATCTTTCCGCTAAAGGGTTCCGTAAGTCCGATCATATTTTTTAAAACTGTTGATTTACCACAACCGGATCCACCTAGAATTCCGAAGATTTCTCCCTTTTTTACATCAAAGGATATATCATCCATAATGACAGTAGAGCCATAACCAGTTCTTAAATGTTCTACTTTTATGATTGAATGATCCATATTATATACCTAGATAAAAATAAACCACGGAGAAAATACCGTCTAACACAGAAACTAAGATGATGGATCCTACAACGGCCGCTGTTGTAGATTCTCCTACAGCACCCGCACCTGTCGTTGTTCGCAGACCTCGGTAACAACCAAGAGCAGCAATGATCATTCCAAAAAAATAAGACTTCAGCATACCACCCGCAATATCATTGAATCCAACCGCGATGTTCACTTGGTTGATAAATGTCACAAGAGGAAAGCCAAAGCTAACTAAAACAACTGCTCCTCCAACCAAACCGAACAAATTGAACATGATGGTTAGGAAAGGTGTCATCAAGAGGGAAGCAATCAAACGAGGCACTACTAAAAATTGAACAGGAGGTAGACCCATTGTAGTGAGAGCATCTATTTCTTCAGATACTTTCATCGTGCCAAGTTCGGCAGCAAAAGCAGAGCCAGACCTACCAGATAAAATGAAAGCAGTCATCAAGGGACCAAGCTCTCTAAATAAAGATAAACCAACGAGATTGGCTACAAATATTTCAGCACCAAACCTTCTCATTGGTATCGCAGACTGAAAGCTCATGATGAGTCCGAGTAAAAATCCTATCATCGCGATGATAGGGAATGCATTCACGCCCATAGCCTCGGAAACCTTAAATACATCCTTCCATCGGATACGAGAAGGGCTTAAGATAGATTTCCAAAAACTATGTGTAAGCTCACCCGTGAAGGTGACTAAAATTAAAAATTCTCGAAAGGAATCTACCGTATACTTCCCTATCTTTTCTGGTCTACGCAAAAGCAGAGAGGCACGATTCAGGGATTTGGTTTCACCAGTCGCATTGTCATATACAAATTTAAACTTTTCATCTAACCCTTGTATATCGAACTTAAGATTCTTTTCCTTTTGGAAGGTTTTTAGGAACCGAAGGTAGGCAAAGGCTGAACTATCAGCCTCTTGTAGATTTTTTGCCTGAATCAGGATATGCCCTGGAATACGCGTTTTCAAAAGTGCATCGGTTTGTTTCCAAATATCAGGGGTTTGTCGAGAGGTAAGGCGCTCAGGTAAGGAAATTTCTAAGACGCTACCTTGCCATTGCAAGGAAAATGATTTCGAAGATTCTACCACAAGCTTCTTATAAATAAACTTCTCGTTTTAAATCTGGCAAGTGATTTTATTTTGATTTCTCAATCAGGAGGTGGAGAATCTGACTAGTGGAATCTTTTCATATTGCACGTACTTTCATAGGATTTACCTCGGGACTAGCCTTTTTACTTGCCATCTCGGAATGGCTTTCCAAAGAGAAAAATCCTAGGATGTATTTGCAGGCCTCGCTCTTTAGCTTAGTTGCAATCTTTCAATTCCATTCGTATTATGTAACGCAAAAGCTCTATACGTATTTTCCCCATTTTTATCTCGTCCACTTACCATTTACTGCTTTCTTTGGTTCTCTCTTATACCGTTTCTTTTCTGCTTTTTGGAAGGAAACGACAGATATCCCTCGGTTCCATGTTTGGGAATTCTTACCTTCCGTTTTCGTTCTCTTTCTTTTGTATCCCATCTTTTCTGAAAGTGGAGATGAAAAGCTCAGGCTGATCCAAGTCTATGGACAATCTTTAATCCCTGGTAGAATCAAACTCGCCATCACCGTTGCCGTTTTGCCCGTCTGTCTATCGGCCTTTCTGGCTCTATACCAAGTTGTCCATCCATTGCGATGGCAATCGATACAAACCTCTCCCGACATCCGAATGGTTTTGCTCATCCTCTGTATGGGATCTTCTTCCGCCTTTGTTGGCTTGTACCTACTCTATTTCCGATGGATCCATGGTTTGGAAATTGTTTCCAGTATTTTAGGAGTTCTCCTGATCCTCATCCATTTGCTGCGGCACAGAAACCCAGAACTACTGCGTGAGGTTTCCAAAATTGTTGTTGCTGACAAAAAGTACCAGAGTTCCCAACTAAAGACAATCGACGTACAAAAATTAGGTGAGACGTTAGAAAAACGGATGAAAGAGGATAAATTGTATAAAAACGATGAGTTAAGTTTAGGTGATCTTGCCAGTGCTCTAGGAATCACCCAGCACCAACTTTCGGAATACTTAAACCAACACCAGAAGAAGAACTTTTTCCAGTTTGTCAATGCCTACAGGATTGAAGAAGCCAAACTACTTTGCAAAAACGAGAAGGAGAAGACCATACTCTCCATTGCCTATGAAGTAGGCTTTCCTTCAAAATCTACATTTTACGATGCCTTTAAACGGGAAACAGGGATGAGTCCCACCGAATATAGAAAAAAATAAGTCCGAATGGATCAATTCGGATTCCAATTTCCTTCCGAATGGTTCCATTCGGTCGATGGATACCCATTCTTTTGCTAAACTTTAAGGTATTGGAGGTTCCTCATGTTTGGACCAGTGCAATGCGAACTCGGAATGGATTGTCTTTTAAAGGTTGGGACATTTCAGTTTTCCCTGAATGTAATTCGATACTACCCGATCGCGGGTTTTGCCTTTTTGTTTTTTTATCTCTGGAAGAAGGATAGTTTTGCTCGATTTCGTATCCAGAAAGTTTATCCTCAGATGGATAAAGTCTGGAAAGAATTTAGGCAATCGGCTGTGACACTCTTCGTTTTTAGTTTGGTTGCGGTTGGAAATATTTTAGCCGCCAAAGCAAAGTTAATTCCTAGCCAAGTTTATTTTGGAAAAGTGGATGGATTGTTTGGCTATGCTTACATCTTGCTTAGCTTTCTCCTTCTCACTGCCTGGCACGAAACATGGTTTTACTGGATGCACCGATTCGCACATCTAAAACGAGTCTATCCCTATGTCCACTTGGAACACCACATGTCCGTCAATCCTACTCCCTTGGCCGCGTATAGATTCCAAGCGACAGAGGCATTTTTGGAAGCAATTTATCTGGTTTTATTCATAAGAGTGGTTCCGATCCATTTCTATGTGATACTATTTCATACCTTTTATGCGATGATCATGAATATATGGTGGCATTTGGGCTATGAATTTTTTCCGAGAGGATTTGCAAGCCATCCTATTTTCAAATGGATCAATACGTCAACGCATCATAACCAACACCACCAAAAGTTTCAGGGAAATTATAGTTTATACTTCAACGTTTGGGATCGCATCATGGGAACAAACTTTCCAAATTACGAAGCATACTATGACCAAGTAACTGAGGAAAGAGACAAAGCAAAACAAAAAGAGATCAAGTCTATTTTGACAGAAGTTCACTGAGGACAAATTGGTTTCATCATTGTGAGGATATCCTGGTTCCACTGCTCAAAGTGTAAAATGACAAAAGGGGTTTCATCGGTAAGCCCCTTTTGTATTAAATGGCAGCGAATGTTTGCTAGATGCTGTTTGTGCCAATTGGGATGGATGAGATAGGTAAAGGCGACCTTTCGTTCCCCCGATTCTCTTAATAAAACCAAAGAAAGTTTTTCAACAATAGTTCCCGCTTTTCCCATCCTGGTATCCCGAAACTCCGACTCCAAACGAAAGCTTTTGTAGGAAAGGATGGTCTCTTCTTCCGAAAACAATAGGGATCTCTCGTAAAGTCTGTCTTCGTAAAATTCAACTCGGTAGGAAAACAAAACTAGGTAAGGAAGAAAAACAAAGAGAAAGGAAAATAGCCCTAGTAGCAAATTTGATTTGTCTTGGAAGGCTGGATTGGAGCGCGTTTCGGTATCCAACCAGCCTGCCATCGGAAACAAACAAAAGGTGGAAAGGAAAAAACCCAAACAATAGAGCCCATAGGGACTCTCTTCAACAAATATGAGTTTGTCGGGAAGTGATTTGATCTCCATTAAATAAAAGAAATGCATGGGTAAGAGATAGGTCAAAAACAAGGAAATCAAAACAAAACTTAAGATTGCCAAAGGTGTACGCACATAAGAAGGTTTAGCACTCACATTGATAGGAATACGCCAGACGAGAGCATAAAAGACGGCAGCTGCCAGACTATAGAAAACGGGGAGCATAGGAAGTGAGGCTACAGAGAAAATTCTTTCCATCGAGTCCTTTTTTCTAAAAAAATCTGAAAAAACGAGATTGGGGACATAAAATGCTTATCCGAGAAGCCTATTCCACCGACGATTTTAGAGAAAGGGAGATTGGTATGTTTGCAGAAACCCATTTTATGAAAACACAAGATCTTTTGGAACGTGGTTTGACTGCCGGGACAGTGAAACGTAAGGTTCTAACGGATAATATTGCAAATGCGGATGTTCCCCATTTCAAACGATCCGAAGTCGTATTTGAAGCGGCTTTGAAACGTGCCTTTGAATCGGAAAAAATCGAAAAAGAAAAGGCAGTACCAACTCGCATTACAAATGAACGTCACATTGAGTTTTTCAAACCTCTCGATTATAGAGAAGTAAAACCTAAAGTGAATATAGACTATCTGACAACAATGCGCCCCGATGGAAACAATGTAGACATTGAAAAAGAAATCGTAGAAGCCAACCAAAACCAGATGACCTATAATTTGATGATTGAAAGACTCAATCAGAACAACCGACTCTTAAACATTGTCATGAGAACGACATAAGGATTTAAACCATGGGCATGTTTGATTCTATTAATATTTCAGCAACTGGACTATCTGCACAAAGATTACGTATGGATGTTATTTCTAATAACATCGCCAACTCTACGACTACTCGAAATACAAATGGAGACGGTCCGTTCCGTCGGGACCGAGTCATTCTAACACCGATTAATCTTCGGACAAAGTGGAAAAGCCCAGTTTATCCTTTTGGTGTAGCGCCTGGAGAAGGTAAAGGTGTCAAGGTAATGAGAATTGAAAAGGATATGAGCCCTCTTCGATTGACCTATGACCCAACGCATCCCGATGCTATCCAAACTGGTCCCAAAAAAGGCTATGTTGAATTCCCAAATATCAATATTGTCACAGAGATGACAGATATGATCTCGGCGTCACGTTCTTATGAAGCCAATGTGCAAATGATCAATGGAACAAAGGCAATGTTCAACAAGGCTTTGGAGATCGGCCGAGCGTAGGAAATTTTTCCTTTCCTTGCAAAAATTCGCTTGGGATTCTGTTAATTCAGATAGGTCCCTAGCGAAATGAATCTCCACTCAATTTCTTTCCGAACACTCTATATTTTCATCTGCCTTCTTTCTTTCCAATGCCAGGCACTCGACCTCAATAATCCAGGCGATACACGGTCGCAAGCTGGACTACTGGCAGCCCTATGGAGAAATGCTGCAAGACCGATCTCTGTCTGCGATACGAGTACATTCGAATACGCACCAAACGTACGGGCAAACTATACGGTCGGACAGGGGAAACCTGTCTTGAATCCCATCCAAATCGTTCAGGCCCAAGACCAATCCCTATATGTTTTTGGTTACACAAATTTCAACCCAGAAAAAAACCTAACAAGCTTTAGTGGCCAAGAAGGCACAGGCAATAATTTTAACGCGGCAGTCATTAAATTTTCTCCCAAAGGTGATATCCTTTGGTCTCGCACCTTAGGCCGTGCCAGTGTAGCTGGGAACGGAGTTGGGATTTCTCTCTCTCCAAAAGGAGTCTATGTGGTCTCCACAGCTACGGAATCGATTGGCAACCCTCTCCAAAGTTTTGTCGGAAGCAACGCAAATGTGGGAGTGTTTTCTCTTTCACCAGAAGGTCAATTACTGTGGAATACATACTATGGTAATACCGGAACAGATAACCGTGTGTATACGGTTGCAACGTTTCCGAATGGAGACTTAGTCTTAGGGGGGGACTCGCTCACGGCTGGATTTATTAACTTTCCCGGGACATTGAAAAAATCATACACGACAGTTCCCGCAAACGTCTCCTTCATACTGCGAGTGAGCTCAGAGGGCCTTGGCCAATGGGTGCACTACTTTGGAGGTGCAGGAACTGTCACGAGATCCGCTGAACGAGTGACCATCTCTTCCACCAACCACATTTGGGTCCAAGGCTACGACTCAGTCCCGTTTGATGCTCTTGCCAACCGTGTGGGAGTCAACCACCCTAGCGATGGCTTTAAACATTTTGTCATCACCCAATTTGATGAAAATGGAAACTACCAAAGGCATACATTTATGCCTTCGACTGTCAACCAATCTAGCCCCATCCTTCCTATGCCATTAGAGGCGAACGGTTCAGGCAATGAAATGCTGTTTGGTGGGCTGTCTAACAATCGTTTCATTGGCTTTGATGGTGTCCCAGGAAGATCCCACCAAGGTTCAGCGGATCAATTTTTAGTACGATTCAACTCCAACCTACAGGCTAGTTTCTTAGCTTATTTAGGATCGGCCAACCAAGAGATCGGTCCAGTCTACCGTATCTTCCAAGACAAACGAAAGGGAGCTTACTACGCCTATGTGGCCTATTTAACAGATCCCAAATTAGCTCCGAATGTCGTTTTCCCTCCTGGCAATATTCGGACGGCACTTTTGCGATTGGACGAGTCGGGACAGCTACTTGAACATGGATACCAAGTCTCCAATGATACGACCTTTTTGGTTCCCCTTTCCATGGCTGAGACCTGCGATGGTGGGGTCGTGGTAGGTTATTTTGAAGGAGACAACTTGGATTTTAGCAATTCTTCCTTTGCCAAATACCGCATTCGAAAGCTTCCCCCTCCCATCCCCGTCCACCATGACTACACGGTTCCTTGGGGGACACAGGCAGGTCCTTAGACAAGTGACATAAAAAAATCACTCAAGCACTTGAGACTTTTCTCCGATAGGAAGACCGAGGCCTACCCATGGATTCCATTTCTTCACAAAAAGCATTTTCTCTTTTACCAAATGGGGATAGAGTTTCTGTCCAGAGAACAGACAACCGTCACTACGGAAAAACGAACGAAGCAAAGTCTCCCGACGAAGTGGCCGGTACTTTTGCGGATGCAATGAAAAAGGCATTTGAACAAATCAATGACCAACAAGTGACTGCTGATGAAATGACACAAAAAATAGTCTTTGATCCCAATTCTGTCGAACTCCATGAAGTGATGATTGCTGCTGAAAAAGCAAGGATCTCTTTAACCTTCGCAAAAACAATGACAGATGGATTTGTGAGAGCATACCGCGAATTGACAACTCTTAGATAGGTGATTGCCGCAATTGCGGAAACCCTATATAGACCCTTTCTTTTTTTTTCGCTAAACTCTTTCCATGAGTTCCAATTCTCCAACCAGGTGGTTTTTCCTTTCTACCTGGCTTGTAGTTTCTTTTGCTCTTGGGTCTTTAGAGGCCCAAGAGCGTTTTTCCAATTTGAATCCTGAGACACAGAGAATCCTTCTCCAAAGAAATCCGGAAGAAGACTTTCTCTACCAGCAGAACGTACGAGATGTCTCCTCTTTGCCTTTCATCGAAACGACGATCTCACTCAATCTAAGCCCATTCTACTTCACAGGGTTTACATTTGATGGCAATAAACTGGTTTATTCAACGAGAGGAGAGTCCGTACGTCATTCCCGATGCAATGGAAATATTTGTATCATCCTTACAGATCGAAATCTTTTGGCAATCAGCAACTATGATACTCAATTTTCAAAAAGTCCAATCTTCAATGAAGCAAACTTTAAAGTAAAATTGGGAACTGATGCAGGTTATGTATTAACAGAAAGAAATATCTACGTTTATAATGGAATACTAAACCAATGGAAGCAGATCGGCATAGAATCAGAATCCGTTAAAGCAATGAGCAGTCGAAAACAATTGGGTCTTATTTTGACGAGTAAACGAATATTGTTTATCGATTTTTACCAAGATGAGATCATATCTTACTCACATCCATCGAGAAATTTTCACTCTATTGAGATCAAGGACAGGCATATCTATTGTTATGCGATAGACAGAGTTATCAGTTATGATTTTAATACAAAATCAGTGGAAGAATTGCCTCTTGATCGGCAGCCCCATTAATCCTCTTCGATTGGTTTTCCAAATACTCTCTGGACGGATTCGTAGCGGATAAGGATTTTATCTTTGGGAGAAACTCGAATTCCTTTTTTTAGGTCGGTGCCCATTATTTTTTGATCATTTAGGTAAATCGTCCATCCTTCTTTCCAAGAGTTTCTGAGGCCATTGACTTCCATAATCTCTTCTGTTCGGTTCGTTGAAATAAAACGCAAAGAGGGGTCTTCTTTTTTAGAAAGTTCGGCTAACAAAAGCAGTAAATCTCGAGATTCCCAGGGTGGTACTGAGATGCGTTTTGTTTCTTCATATTCGGAGGATTGAAATTGAATTTGGATATCCGAGGCACTTTCAACCCTTCTTTGGCTAGGACTGGCCGTACAAAAAAGAAATACGAATAAGACCTTTGTATAGGCTATGACTTTTACTAAGTGTAGAAGTGTTTGGAATTTCACAAATGGTCTGTCAGTCTTTTGTATTCTTTGATTTTGCAAAGACATAGGATAGACCTTGTGCATTTAAGTTTACATCCAGATCTAAAACTTCCCAATCTTTCTCTGACAGTAGAACATTTCTTCTCTGGGCTAAATTTTGGATCATCTCCTTCATGCGTTTTTCTAAAAAGGGAAACCGTTCCTCGGGCGCTAGGTCATCTAAAAGAGTTAAAGAGGTTTGGCAATGTTTGATACCGATTTCTAAATCGTCTGCATGTTTCCTCAAATTTTGAATCTCTCCAAAGTGAGTCAAACATGCGGCTTCTGCACCCGAGTCGACTATCTTTGCAAGCGAGATGAGTGCTTCTTCCCCATCAAAGTCTGTGGGTGTTGTGGTAGGGAAAATAAATCGACCACCATTCGAAAGGTGAGGATAAGATATTCCAAAGGAATCTCCTGTGTAGATCCGCTTATCACTTTCATCCAGAATGCAAAAATGGTGGTTGGCATGTCCCTTTGTATAGAGAAAGCGAAAGTTTCGCGATTTCCATCGGAATTGTTCGCCGTCAGACATCACTCTAACACGAGCTTCGGGTATGGGCTCAATTTCACCGTAGAGACCAAAAAATGTTTCTTCGCCATACACAGATTTTGCGCTTTTGATTAGGTGGCTCGGGTTGATTAAGTGTTTCGCTGTTTTCGGATGACAAAGAAGGATCGCATTTGGACATGCTTTCAAAAGGGACCAAGCTCCGCCTGCATGGTCTAGGTGGACATGAGTCACAATGACGTAATCTAAATGTTCGCGTTGTATGTTTTGGCTCTCCATAGCTTCCAGTATCCTGGGAATGGCATGCGTAGTATTGGTTTCGATCACAATTCCATGTTCCTTTTCTTTTAATAAAAAGGAGGCTGCGATGGATTTCATTCCCGCGTATTCTGTATCAATCGTAATCAGATCGTTCACAAGACGAGGCTATACGATTGAAAATCTCGGTCTAGCGCAAATTCAAAATCAATCATTCGATTGTTTCATTGGAAAGTGCGAAGAGTCCCTTATTTTTCCAATAGATTGATTTAAAAATCTGAAAATTTTTATCATAGATCTTCTTTGCAGAAAGGTTAGGATAAAAAATATCTTTCAAGGCTATCTTGGATTTGATCTCTTCAAAATTCTCAATGCGGCCCAATCCTTTCGCAACAATAGCTGCAGCGCCAAAGGCTCCTGCGTTTTCAGGATGATGGATACGTTCTATGACTTTACCTGTAATATCTGCTAATGTTTGGCAGATTAACTCAGACCTCGCCACTCCCCCTACAAATCGAATCCTATTTGATGTTTTTACTTTTTTTTCCATTGATTCAATTAACCATCGTTTGTGGAAGAGAATGCCCTCCATCACTGCTCTAATCAGAGTTCGTTTTCCGGTGTGCAATCCAATATTAAAGAAAATGCCTCGTGCATTCGGATCTTCAAAGGGGCTTCTATTTCCATGCAGCCAGGGTGTAAAGATAACACCATTTGAGCCAGGCGGTACATCCTTTATCGAATCAAACATAAAATGAAAAAGACTTTCGTAGATAGCTTCTGGACCATCTGTGATCTTTTTCTTTTCCAAATATAAATCAATTTCATCGAGGGCTAAATGGTCTTTTACCCATTGTAAACATTTTCCAGAAGTCTCCTGCTCGCCAAAGTATTGGTATGACTCTTCATTTACGCCAACAATTGATGCCATTCTTGCGGAGAGATCAACAGTTCTTTTTTTTACTCGTGTGGAAACCCAACCGGACGTACCTGCATAAATATGTGTATCTCCATTTAACACAGCACCTGCGCCAATACCAATGAGTGAGGCATCTCCTCCTCCTCCAAACACTGGAATGTTCTCATTTAGTCCCAGATGAGAGGCTGCCTCCTGTGTTAAGCCGCCTACTTTCGTATCTGAATTGATGATTGTCGGCAAATGGTTTCTTTGAATTCCAAACAGGGAACAAAGAGTCTCGCTCCAATTTCCTTTTCCTTTTCTGGAATCGTATAGCAAAGTAGCGAAGGCGCTATCTCGAGTCATAACAGCTTTGGAAGTACACTTCGCTAACAAATATTCTTTTACATCAAACCACCATTTAATCTTTTTGAATTGAAGTGGTTCATGTGTTTGGACCCATTTATACTTCCAAATAGGATCTTTTACAGAACCCGCAACTGCACCGGTAATCCAAAGAGATAATAAAAGTTTTTTGAGATTAAATCCTTGGATACAGAAACCAGATTGGATGCCTGACTTCATTTCCTGCCTTGCCCTTTGGTCCATATAACTGAATGCAGGACGTATGGGAGAAAAATTCTCATCAACAAGAACCAATCCCTGCATTTGTGTACAAAAAGAGATACCTATGATTTCATGTTTTGATAGATTCGGATCATTTAATATTTGCTTGGTGGTCTTTGCCATAGCATTCCACCAATCTTCGGGGTTTTGCTCTGCTCCCCCGTCAGGATTTAAATAGATGGGGTATTCTTCTAAGCTGGAGGCGATTAACTCAATTCTTTCTGAAAATCGGAAGAGGCAGGTTTTTAGGCCAGTCGTGCCTACATCATAAGCTAGAATCAAATCTTCCTTCATACGGAATGTACCCCCCTCCAGGAAAACCCTCATTTTTTTGCTAGACACAAAAAGTGAGTGGTGACTCACATTGTCCCAGATTCTCAATTTTTTAAGCAATCCATTTTTCTATATTGTGGATTGTTGAAGGAGCTAGCCCATGCAAAGCCAAACAAACCAAAAAGATCCCTACCGTTGGTTAGTCCTATTCGCTTACTCTCTCCTGACCGCTACCATTTGCTTGCAATGGCTAAGCTTTGCTCCTATCGCACGAGAAGCCCAGGAATTCTACCATACCAGTGCCTTTGCCATTGATTTCCTTGCTTTAGTGTATCTAGTCCTGTATCTATTCCTTGCATTGCCAGCATCGTATTTTATCGATCGCTATGGCATCCAAAAAGGTTTGGGAATCGGCGCCATCCTGACCGCTTTCTTCGGAACGGCGAAAGGTTTAGGGTCTGATTCCTATGCTTTGGTTTGTTGTACACAGGTTGGCTTGGGTATTGCTCAACCTTTTCTCTTAAATGCTGTTACAAAGTTAAGTTTCCAGTGGTTTCCTTTAGAAGAAAGGGCAAGCGCAATTGCACTCGGAACTTTAGCACAATTCATAGGAATCATAACGGCAATGCTTGTGGGTCCCTATAGCTTTCAAGTAAACTTGCTTTTCCCAGGTATCAAAGGTTTGCTCTCACTATATGCTTTTCTAAGTATAATCTCAGCCATTCTCTCTTTATTGGTCATCCGAGAGAAACCCAAACATTCTACAGCGGCTCATGGCGAGGATCGCGAGATTCCTTTTCGAGAAGGAATCAAACATTTACGCAAGGTAAAGGATTTTAAATTTGTTTTGCTTTTGTTTCTAATAGGTCTAGGGGTATTCAACGCGATCAGTACTTGCATCGACCAAATTGGACAGGCAAAAGGATTTGATATCGAACAGTCAGGCCTGTTAGGTGGATCTATTTTAGTCTCCGGAATAATAGGAGCCATTTGTATCCCACCTTTTTCGGATCGTTTTCAAAAAAGAAAAATTTTTTTAATCATCTCAATGATTGGCTTTGTTCTAGGACTTGGCATATTTGTAATTTATGATTCCTTTCCGACATTGGTATTGGCATCTGTTTTGATAGGTTTCTTTCTATTGGGAATCGGCGCACCGATCGGGTTTCTCTATGCGGCTGAGATTTCTTCCCCAGCACCAGAATCTACTTCCCAAGGACTATTACTGTTAGCCGGACAAATTTCAGGGATCATCTTTATTTTGGGCTTACATCTTTTTGGTATGATCCAATTTTCCTATGTGTTATTTGGATTGGCTTGCCTCACAATCATTTTGGTTCTACGCTTGCGGGAATCTCCTTGGATGGCAAAGGGATGAGAAATATGAACTTTCTAAATGATTTTTTTTTGATTATTGTAATTTGGATTTAAAAGAAAATCGGGTTGGTGTAGGAAGGCCTCATTGGGTGGCGGGTGGCCGCCCCACCCAATGAAGGGTGGGGAGAACTAGATCCGTGCGATAGCCCCTCTGATAAAATCCATCATCCCACGGACAACGGCCTCATCATCATCCACATTTGTTTCCCCCAAATATACCTTCATTCTCTCACGGTAGTAAACTGTGGCATAAGAAAACTGCAATGTCATAAACAAATTGTCCAACAAAAAAGCCGCAAGACGACTATCAACCGTTTCTCGGATAAGTCCATCTTGTTTCGAATCTTCAATTAACTTTATATAATAGTTTGCTGATAGACTTTCCATTTCACCTGACAAACGAGAGATCAAATCTTTTTTACTTTCAGATGTTAGCTCATTGTATAAGCGAATGATATCCGCATTTTCCCTCGAATGTTTTTGGATGATCCGAATGATCCTTTCAATTTTTCCCAATAAATCCAGTGGCTCTAACAAAACCGAACGTAAGGTTTCTTCAAGTTGAGCAATTCCATAGTCAACGACGGTAAGGAAAAAATCTTCTTTGGTTTCAAAATACTTATAAAGAGAACCAACACTAATTCCTGCTTTTTCTGCGATGGTATTCGTGTTTGTATTGGTAAAGCCTTTGCTCGCAAATTCAGAAATGGCAATGTTCAAAATCCGAGTTCTCTTCTCATCGGAAATCCGTTCAAAAATCTCGTTGAAATGTTTTCCCACTACTCTCTCCTAAATTTCTGATCCTATCCTTCCAGAGGAGTATATCTTGCAGATTGCTCTTGCGAAAAGAAAGTTTTGGACAGGAAAAATATGCCTTGACAATGAGTGAGTATTCACTCATTGTCAACTGGAATTTGCAATAAGGAAAGAATCATGACAGGGTTTGCCATTAGCGAGTATCCAAACGTTTCCCAAGTCTATTCCGATTTAAGACGATTGGTGAAACTTCCCATCCGGTCCATTCGGAAGGAGGAAATGCAAAGGATCATAGACTCCTATTTCGGAGAAAAATGCAAACAATCCAAAGCTATGATCGATACCGCATCTGCCTTCATTCCAGGTGGAGTACAACATAACCTTGCTTTCAATCATCCCTTTCCACTTGTCTTCACGCAGGCAAAAGGCGCATATCTTTATGATTTAGATGGGAATGAATACATAGATTTTTTACAGGCAGGCGGTCCAACGGTCTTAGGAAGCAATCCTCAAATCGTCCGAGAAAAGGTAATTGAACTTCTAAACACAACAGGGCCAGTCACAGGACTTTTCCATGAGTATGAATATAAACTCGCAGAGAAAATCGTACAACTTGTTCCTTCAGTGGAAATGTTTCGGATGTTAGGTTCTGGAACGGAAGCATGTATGGCTTCGATACGGGTAGCAAGACTTGCCACTCAGAAAAAAAACATTGTGAAAATGGGCGGAGCCTACCATGGCTGGAGTGACCAACTTGCCTATGGTATTCGCATTCCAGGTTCTCGACATTTTGAAGCACATGGAGTACCAAGATCTATATTCAAATATACTCAAGAGTTTTATCCGAACGATTTGAACTCTTTAGAATCCGTATTAAAGAAAAACCGTTTCTTTGGTGGTACTGCGGCAGTCATTATGGAGCCTATTGGACCAGAAAGTGGGACAAGACCTCTTGATTTTAATTTTAATAAAGCAGTTCGCGAACTATGCGATCGCTTTGGAGCACTTTTAATTTTCGATGAAGTCGTAACTGCCTTTCGTATTGGATTGAGTGGGGCTCAAGGTTATTTTGGAGTTAGTCCGGACTTGACTGTCTTTGGAAAAGTTGTAGCGGGCGGCTACCCGTCTGCAGGCGGTCTCGGCGGAAAAAAAGAATTTATGAAATTTGTTTCTGCCGGTTTACAAACTGGAGCTAAAAAAGCATTGATTGGGGGCACCATGGCAGCCAATCCTCTAAGCTCATTGGCAGGCTATATCACCCTTTGTGAGATGGAAAAATCAAATGCTTGTGAAAGAGCGGGCCGCGCAGGAGATCGATTAACTAATGGCTTAAAAAAGTTAATTGCAAAGTACGAACTTCCCTTCGTTGCCTTTAACCAAGGTTCTATCTGCCACCTGGAAACTGTTGCCACTATGTTGTTAGATATTAACTTAAAAAAATTCTGGACTATTTGGAAGACCATCTCGGAGGCAAAAAAAAGAAAACATGCAATGGAAGAAATGGGAGCTGCCTATATGTCAGAGGGACTCGTTACCCTAGCAGGGAGTCGACTCTATACAAGTGCGGAAGACACGGACGAAATAATAGACGAAGCTCTCCTCAGGTTCGAGCGGGTTTTCCAAAAAGTAGAAGGAGTGAAATTTAATTCATGAAAGATTCTTTAGTAACTGCAAAAAAAATTGTCAGAGACACCGGTATACAGTTGTTAAGAGATGGATTGATCACTCGAACTTGGGGCAATATTTCCCAAAGGATCGACAAAGATCATTTTGTCATCACACCAACCGGTAGAACTTATGAGGACCTTGAACCTGAAGACATTGTAAAAGTAAATATGCATAACTTGAAGCACGAAGGTGTGATCAAACCTTCCTATGAAAAAGGACTTCACTCACAAACCTATGTATTGAGACAAGATGTCCATGCGATCATCCATACCCATCAATTGCACGCTAGTGTTGTAGCTTCTGCACGACGAAACATTCCTCTTCTCAGCAAATCTATGGCGGAAACCATAGGGGGAGAAGTCCTTTGCACAGACTATGCACTTCCAGGCTCCAAAAAATTGATTCGCTCAGCCATCACCTGTTTGGAAAGATCGGGAAGCAAAGCAGTACTTTTAGCTAACCATGGTGTTCTCTGTATTGGTAAAGATATGAAAGATGCCTTTGCCGTTGCATTAGAATTGGAAACAGCAGCGCAGGCATTGGTACAGAGAGAATTTCAAATGAGGAGCGGCCTTAAATACTCTGCCAAACATATAAGGGAATGGTATGTATCCACGTTCGGAGTCGGGGTATTCTAATGCGTGCACCAAAACATCCGGACGATCTGTATCCATTTATATTGCCTTGGGCCAAAGAAGGGATTCTTAGTCAAGACTCAAGTCTAAGCATCCGAGTTGGGAACAAAGTCTACATAAACCCCAAAACCAAAAACTTTTTGCTCTGGGCCAAAGCTAAATCGGCCAAACCATGGATACAGGTGAGTTTAGAGGAAGTCACCAAACCCGATTCCGCGCATGAAGACCTCCCCTACCACCTAGCCATCTATAGGGCACGTCCCGAATGCAATGCCATTGTCCATTCTTTCCAGGAAAATATCCAAACCTGTTCCTTAGCCGGTGAAACAGTAAAACCCTTCTTAGACGATATGGCGCAAATCGTAGGACCAGACGTCCCTGTCATTCCCTCCACTCTGCCAATTGACAAACTCCTCCCTTTGCTTGTAAAAAAGATGAAAGGAAGAAATGCAGTTCTTTTGCAGGGGATGGGTGCCTTTCTTGCTCACGAAACGATCGATGACTTACATGCAGTGTGCCATGTTTTCGAAAAGGCTTGTAAATCGTTTATCGAGGCCAGGATTTTGGGAGGGGGGAAGGCGGTCCCCTGGTTTGAGGCGCGAGCCATACGTTTTGTCTACCAGAGAAAGTATTCCAAGCAGGCTGCAAAAAACCGACAAACCTAAAGATTTTTCGGTTCTGGGAGGGAATTTGCTTAAAAAAGCTTGTACATTTCCCGAGAATCTTAACATTATGTCTCTAATCAGGACGATGTGAAACTATGCCCGAAGCCTTACAGAAAATTTTAGACAAAGTCAAAGAACTATTCAACAAACTAGACAACACAAAAAAGCTAATATTGGGTGGAGTGGTCTTAGTCATTGTTGTTGCCGTTGTTATCTTATCCAATGTCTCCTCACAAAAAAATCGTATCGTTCTGTTCAAGGATTTAGACCCAAAGGACTTTTCTGAAGTAACAAAAAAGTTAGATGCTTTAGGTTATAGCTATGGTTCAAGCGATACTTCAGTCATCACCGTTGACCCTGACCAGAGGCAAGAAATCGTAACAAAACTCGCACAAGAAAATTTAATCCCGGCAGGAGTCTCAGGATGGGAATTGTTCGATATTGAAAAGTTTACGGAGACACAATTCGACAAAGATATAAAGAAGTACCGAGCTCTCAAGGGAGCGATTGAAAAATCACTCATGACACTTCGCCCTATTGAAAAGGCCGATGTGAACATTGCCATGCCCGAGGCTGATCTATTTGAATCAAACTCATATCCAGTCAAGGCGAGTGTAATTTTACATTTTCGCCCTGGTGTAGAAGGCTTAAGTAAAAAAGAAGTGAAAGGCATCGTGAATTTAGTCGCACGAGCTGTTCCAAAACTGAAGCCTGAAAATGTAAGTGTGGCAGATGCCGATGGAAAGATCATTTCTGATTTCGAAGAAGACCTAGAAAAAGAGAAATTAGAATTACGGATTGTCCAAGAGAAACTTAGGATAGAAGAAGAAGAAAGAGTCAAGAGGCTCATTGATATAAGAAATACTTTAAGATGGTATTTAGGTGGTGAAGACAGAGTCGACATTACTAGATTTGAATACAGCCTCAATTGGGACCAAGAGTCTCTAACAGAAAATGAGGTGATGCCTGTTGTTGCGGAATATGACAACCCAGACACTCCCTACTCGGAAAGAAAGTTAGTTGATGGATATTCCCTTAAGGTTTCATCAAAGGAAACGAAAGAATCATTTAAGGGAAGAGGCTTCACACCAGATGGTCCCGCAGGTACGGAACCAAACCTTCCGCCAGGATATAAGGATACCGACTATCAAAAAGCAGAATATTCTAAAGATGAAAATATCAATAATTATGAATTCAACAAAAGAGTAAAAGATATAAAGCGACAACCATGGAAAATCGACAAAATCGGATTGTCTGTTGTTGTTGATGGTCTTTGGGAAAGAAAAGAGAGAGAAGATGGATTGGGTTATGAAAGGAAATACCTACCTGTCTCGGAAAGTGATCTCAAACTTATCCGTAAAAACTTGGAAGCAGCAATCGGTTACACTCGGTCTAGAGGAGATCAGATAAGCGTAATAACCATTCCTAAAGATCGCACGGAACAATTTCGATTAGAGGATGAAGAATTCCAGCGACAAAGAGCTATTCGAAATATGGTCATTGCCTCTCTCATCATTCTAATCCTTCTCATCCTAGCCGTTCTCGTTTACAGAGCGATTAAAAAAGAGATCGCAAGAAGAAGAAGACTCAGAGAAGAAGAGCTTGCAGCACAACAGCAGATGATGCGTGAGGCAGCCCTTCGTGTCATGGATGAAGGTGGTGCTGAGGTTGAATTATCTCTCGATGAGAAATTACGAAGAGAGTTATTGGAGAATGCTATCAATCTCGCGAAAGAAAAGCCAGAGGATGTAGCGCAGCTCTTAAGAACCTGGCTTGCCGAAGAGGAGCAAACTTAATCGGTTCGCTCCACCGATTTCCACCTAACTTTGGCTCCGCCATGAAGTTTTGCGTATATATCGCGAAACAATTGGTTGGGAGCCTTTCCATCCTGGTCTACTGAATATTTTAGCTTCAGTCTATGCAAAAAAAACATATCCAACTCGCCTTTATTCTTTCCGTAGATTTTGCCTCTGTATTCGGTTTCAAAAAAATATTTTACATCTTCAAAGGTTTCTCTCGAAATATTGATCATGCCAGTCTGCCCACTTGATTCCATTCGAGACGCAGTGTTTACGGTATCTCCCCAAATGTCATAAGCAAACTTAAACCTACCCACAACCCCTGCAACAACAGGCCCTGTATGAATTCCCAAACGCAATTCCCAGAATGGTAAACCAAGAGAAATTTTAATCTCTTTGAGTTGGTTCATAAAACTTTGGATTTCCAATGCTGCCAGACAAGAATCAATCGCATTTGTAAAATTTGGAACAGGTAAACCACCAGCACACATATAAGAGTCTCCAATGGTCTTTAATTTCTCTAAATTATTCCTAAGAATGATTTCATCGAATTGAGTAAAACAAGCATCTAACTCTTGTAAAAGTTCCTGTTCTTCCATTCCTTCTGCAACTTTTGTAAATCCCTTAAAATCTGTAAAAAGCACGGTAACTTTCTCGTACCTCGCTGGAGTTACCGAGCCTTTTTCTTTTAGCTCTTGAGCCACTTTAAAAGGCAAAATGTTAAGCAAAAGCTTTTCTGATTCTTCTTGTGCTTCTTCTGCTTTATCTTGTGCAATCAATGCCTTTTCTCTCTCTTCATCTGCTTTTTGTTTTTCTAAATCCAAAAGAAAATAGCTAATATCCAATTCTTCTGCTAGAGGACGTGACATTATGTAGATGACTAGATAATTGAATAGGATCAAAGGAAGTACGATCATTAATAAATGAAATGCAGACTCGCCCATCCCATAATGATCTCGGATCAGAGGAAAGTAAAGGATACCTGCGATACCCATTGTTAGCAATCCAAGATTAGCTAATTTTTGGCTTAGTTGTATGGTCCTTCCTTCCAAAGATAGAGCACCATGTTTTAATACCGCATAACCAAGAATAAATGCAGGTATAAATTGAAAATCGCTTATCGGCACTAAAGGAATTCCATGGGAAGGTAAAAGTGCCAATAAAAGCATAGCAGATGATAACATAAAAGATCCAATGATCCACTTTGAGGCAAAGTTTATGAATCCTCGATTTCGAAAGAAAGTCCAGAGGACAAGGGCAAAACCTAGAATACCAGTAACACCGATTAAAGCTTCTGCAGGACCACCATGATGTACCCTTGACCAAGGGTATACGAAATAGCCAACAAAAAGATATGGGGATGGTGATAACATAGCTCCAATGAAACAAAAAGCATCAATGATTCGAATCCATTTGGGTTCTTTTTGAGAAACAGCTTCAAAAACCAAACGTACCATGATGCTAGGTGCAAAAGAAAAAGCAACAAAGGTAATTTGAGATACACGAAGTTGTACCACATATGAAACATTTAATTTAAGCGGAACAGACTGCATTACATAGAAACCGGTCAGAATCAAAGCAAACGCACATAGTTGGTTCAAACGCGCAGATGGATTTGCACCTGCAACGATGATGGAAAGAAAGACCGCCGTGAAGACGCTCAAAACGGGTGGAATGCCCCAAGGATACCACTTCGATGCCTCATATGACAAGGGAGATAGACCAAAGGAAACACCAAATGAAATAAAAATTAAAACAAAAGAAAGTAGAGCGAAAAGAAAATAAAACATTCCATTTTTTTGAAAGAGAAGTTCGTTTACATCCAAAAAGTCTGAACGAAAAACCCCATAGGCAACCATCAACATTGGAATGAAGAGAAAGAATCCACCTGGGTACACTTTGTATCCTAGGATACTGGGAGCATTTGACACTATGAGCAAAAAAAGTAAATTTACCCCATGGATCAAGGCAGGATGGTAATTCGCTCTCATGATTGAATAGTAGCGAATAAAAGCTGGAAGTATTAAGAATAAATACCCGATGGGAGCTAGGATTCCCCATGGACGAATAAAGGCACTCCCTTTTGGATACTTACCAAACGGAAATTCAAATATCTCCCTTTCAAATCCCTTCCCTATCAGAATACCAAAGTACAATACTAATGATGCGATCCAAAGAAGATAAGACCAATAGAGTAAAAGTTTTGTCCTTTTCCCTGTCATTGCATAGGCTAGATAGAGTCCACTTGGTGCCAGAGGTGCAACTAAAAAGTAAAGAACATCATTCCAAAAAATAAGAGAATCAATGTCTTGTATCCAGGCTCGAAGTGTAAGAACAAGACCTATGGATCCAAAGCTCACAAAGGAAACAGCCAAGTTAAAATTAAAGATCCTTTCATCTCCACTCGAATTTCGAAATTTCTGAAAGGCAAAATAACTTAAAAAAACACCGACCAAAAAGGTTATGATTCCAGGCGCTCCAAATGGGATTTGGTACCAAAAATAATCCCAGTTACTCATTGGCCCAGTGGGAACTTGAAAAAATTGTAATGGATACGTTGTCATGATAAACTGGATTAATTAGAGTATCGACAAGCAGAATCCCCATTCTAAGGAGTTTTTCATTGACGCATAGCTAAATCAAATTTTTACATTAGATGTATGAATGAATCCAATCTCCCTAAACGAAATGCGACAGAATGGCTAGCAAGTGGGAAGTATTTTGATTATAACAAATTTCAAATTTTTTATATAAATGAAGGAAGAGGTTCCAACTTACTCTTATTACATGGATTTCCTACTTCCTCGTGGGATTATTCAAAAGTTTTTGCCGGGTTTAGCCGTTTTTATAACTGTTTTGCGATCGATTTTTTAGGATTTGGTTATTCTTCAAAACCAGAAAAACACAATTACCACATCATAGAACAAACGGATATTATAGAATCCTTCATTGAGAAAAATGCACTGAAACGGGTAAAATTTGTTTTCCATGATTATGCTGTAAGTGTGGGCCAAGAAATCTTAGCCAGACACCTTGATCCAAAAACAAAAAAATATGAAATAGATGGCGCTGTGTTCTTAAATGGTGGTCTATTTCCTCACCTCCACCGACCCACAACAACACAGAAATTACTAACGATTCCTTATCTTGGAGCATTCCTTGCGAAGTTATTTAACTTTAAAAAATTTTCAAAGGCGTTTTCAGAAGTCTTTGGACCAAATACAAAGCCAGAAGAGAGAGAATTAGCCTCTCTCTGGAAAATTGTAACTTATCCAGGAAATGTGAAAATAGGCAATCGGCTATTGCACTATATTAAAGATAGAAAGCAATATGCAGATCGTTGGCACAAAGCAATAGAACAAACTGAAGTTCCTTTATTGTTTATCAATGGGGAAAGTGATCCAGTGAGTGGAAAACATTTAGTTGATTATTTAGAAAAATTGAAATTAAAAAATGCACGCATCATAAGGTGGCCAGAGATCGGACACTACCCGCAATGGGAAAATGCAAAGGGCTCATATGAGGAGATTCATAAATTCTTTAAGTCTTTGCAAACTTAGAACTTTAACTTTTATTTCCTTCTTTCCAAAATGGAGGCTCTTCCAAAGTAGAACCTTCATCGCCTGAATCGTTGTTATCTGGATCTAGAGAGTTTGTATCCCGAACACGGTAACGAATTTCTATTTTTTCTGGACTGATTTGTAAAATCTCTGTATTTTTAAGATCTTTACTTTTGATGACTCTCACTTTTGCAATCTGTGGCTGAGTATCAGGTACAATTTTATTTTTGATCGGGTCATAGGTATAATTGCAGGGAACTTGTGCTACAAGTCCCGTGAGAATTTGAGCAGAACGGATTGGTTTGATTGAAAAATATCGGATTGCTATCTGGTCTTCAGAAAACTCAGCTTCCAATCTCGGATCAAGCCCGGTGCAAACGATAGGAATACCAGCTGCAGTCTGTTCACCTGTTTTGTAGGCCATAGGAATGATGTTCACATTTACGGTAACATCTCTCGATCCGAGTAAATTTATCCCCTTAGGTAAGTCAGGAATGCGCACTGTCTTAGCAAATGGTTCCTTCCTATCATTCAGATTGATCTCTGGTAAAGTGATCTTATTCAATTTTTCTAAATCCTGTGGTTTACCACTGATAGTTACCTTGGAAGGACTTAAAATTTGAGTCAACTTTTCAAAATTAGGTGGTGGACTACCCTCAAAACTAGCCTCAAGCTGAACAACTTTAAGTCCACGAGATTCTATCTCTACAGGCACTGTTTTTTTAAGTTTTGTGACTTTAACACCACTTGGGACTCCTACAATTTTTTTGATAGGAACTTCTGTGACTCCGTACTGAACGTCCTCAGGATCAATCACGGCTTTCATGAATTGAGAATAATAATTTACAACATCCTTTAAGCCTTCCACTCTTACAGGGATGGTTTTCTCCGCATTTTTTGAATAGGAGAGGTTTCCACTTAACTTCGGATATTCTATAGGAACGTTTACCGTCTTGATTAATATCTTTGAATTCTGAAGATTGATATAAAAAATGCAGGCAATTAGAAAGGATGCAATCTTTGCTTTCCAATTTCTCAACAGTTTTTCTAATACTTTTACAACCATTGATATAATCATTTCTCCTTCTTGACTTTTTTATCTAAGTCAAGATTTACCTTCTTCTGCCCACCTGACATCAATTGGTTGATCAATGGCTTTAGCTCCAATGGCTTTACTGGATGAAACATTTCACCTGCAAAACAAACAGTGATTTCTCCTGTTTCTTCCGAAGTAACAATGACAATTGCATCTGTCTCCTCACTCAAACCCAAAGCAGATCGATGCCGAGCTCCCATTGTTGTATTTTCCATATTAGAACTCATCGGTAAGTAAGATGCTGCAGATACGATGCGATTTTGTTCTATGATCACTGCACCATCGTGCAATGGTGAATTTTTAAAGAAAATGGTTTGTAGAAGTTCTGAGCTTACAATCGAATCCAAAGGAACTGAATTTTCCGATATATCCTTTAAGCTTATATCTTTTACGAGTACGATTAATGAACCAATCTTCGCCGAGGCCATTGCTCTCACGGCATCTATGATAGGGTCTAGGTCAAAAACAGGCTTTAAAAAAAAGAGTCGGAGAAACTTTAACTTCGCAAAATCTCCTGTCAATCTTCTCAACTCTGGCTGCAAGAGCACGATGATGGCAAAAACCAAAGCAGGTCGGATGTTTGTAAGAATCCATTCTAAGAGTTCAAAATTAAAGTATTCAGCTAAACTACCAGAGATCCAAATGAGCCCCACGCCCAATAACAGTTGCAATCCTCTCGTTCTACGGAGAGTTGTGTATGTCTTATAAATAATATAAGAAACGATGAGTACATCAAGAGTGATTGAGATATAATTTTTACTCCATGGAATTATATACAATCCTCTTAAAAAATCCAATTTAGATCCCTAAAACATCAAACATATTGTATAGACCCTTTGACTTATCCTTAAGGAATTCCGCGGCTTTCACTGCCCCGACCGCGAAAGTTTTTCGGTCTTGGGCTTTGTGTGATATCTCAATCCTCTCTTCTGCACTTAAAAAATATACAGTATGATCGCCGATTACTTCGCCTGCCCTCATGGTATGCATTGCGATTTCTTTAGAGTCACGCTCAGGGTACATACCATGCCGACCATAGATAACGTTTTTCTCATTTCTATCCAAACTTTTCAAAAGGATTTCTTTCAAGTGTTGAGCAGTGCCTGAAGGGGCATCCTTTTTATGACGGTGGTGGATGTCCAAAACCTCAATATCAAATCCTTCATCTAAAACTTTGGCTGCGATTTCTGTCAGCTTAAACAGTAAATTTACACCAATAGACATATTGGGTGAAAATACGATAGGGATTTGCATAGATAAATCTTTGATTAAATTTCGATCTACATCTGTTAGTCCCGTGGTTCCGATTACGATTGGTTTTTTGTATTGAGCAGCCGTTTGTAAATTCTCTGTAAATGCACTATGAGAACTAAAGTCGATGAGAATATCGGATGCGTCGCAGGCCTTCGCCAAGTCGGAATGGAATAAAATCTGATTTTCTTTTAGGCCAGAGTGAATGCCTGAATCTAAACCGACGAACACGGAATCTTTTTTGACAACACTTGCGGAGAGTGTAGAACGATTTGAAGCCGCTAACACCTGTATGATGGCTTTGCCCATCCTACCATTTGCTCCAATCAATCCTATTTTGATTTTAGACAATGCCTTCCTCTCTCAATTTAAATACAATTGTTTTGAAGTCATCGGAAGCTTTTCCGGAGCTTAAGGGCGTCATCGGTAAGCGGAGCTCATTCTCACAATAACCAAACCAACTCATGGCCGCTTTGATTGGGATAGGATTGGTTTCGATGAATGCATTGATAAATACAGGCAAAAGTTTGAAGTAAATCTTTCGACTTGCCTCGATCTCTCCACGGTGGAAGAGCGAGACCATATCCACACATGCTCTTGGGAACAAATTGCTGACTACTGAAACAACACCTTTCCCTCCGATCGAAAGAACGGGAAGCGTTAAATTGTCATCACCTGAAAGTAAGGTAAAGGTTGGTGGCACAAGAGATACCACCTTAGCCATTTGTCCTAAATCACCCGTAGCCTCTTTGATCGATGCTATATTTTTGACTGAAGCCAACCTTTGCACAGTTTCGGGTAATAGGTTTACGTTTGTCCTGCCTGGAATGTTGTAGAGCATAACAGGAACACTTGAGTGATCGGCTACCTCTGAAAAATGGCGGAAAAGTCCTTCTTGTGTTGGTTTATTGTAATAAGGATTAACGGACAAAACCCCATCCACCCCTGCTTTGCAGGCGCTTTCGGTTAGCTCAATGGCTTCCTGCGTTGAATTGGAACCCGTGCCTGCAATGACCTGGATTCGCTTTGCAACTACCTCTACTGTCTTCTGTATGAGTTCTTTGTGTTCCTCATGAGAGAGCGTAGGTGATTCACCCGTAGTGCCGCAGGGAACTATGCCAGCAACCCCGGAGCGAATTTGGTTTTCGAGTATGGCAAAATATCGGTCATAATCGATTTTTTTGCCCCGAAAAGGGGTGATAACTGCAGTGTAGACGCCTTGAAACATAAATTTAAAACTGGAATGTGTACCCTTTTTTGCAATAAAAAACTGCCAAAACTTGGCACTCTCCGAAATTTGGGGTGATGAGCGCCCTTTTTCTAGTCCTTATTGGTTCCTCTTTTTTGTTGAGTATACTCCTACATACTTTCTATGTGTTTAGTAATTTTGGAATCCAAGACATTCCCAATGAAAGAAGCCTTCATACAGAAAGAACCAAAAAGTCTGGAGGAATGGTATTCATACCATGCTTTCTCATTTCTGTCTTCTTATGGTTGTTATTGGAACAAACAGATGTTATCTCATTTATTCCAAAATTTCCGGCAGAACCAAAGATGTACTATTTCATATTTGGACTGGTCTTTTTTTGCATGCTAGGTTTTTTTGATGATATTTTTCATCTAACACCTATTATAAGACTCTTATTGGAATATTCAGTTGTTTTCTACCTACTACACGCTCTAAAGTTTCAATTCTCTCTCTTCGGTATACAAATTGGAAACGAATGGATTCATCTTCTCTTAGGTAGTACTACCATTGTATTTTTTATCAATCTTATAAACTTTATGGATGGTTTGGACCTTTATTTGGTGGGGACACTGGCACTGGGATTTTTATTTTTACCGGTTCTATTGGGCATTTCTTTCCAAATGGAAGTATCCTATGCTTTAATTCCCTTTTTATTCTGTGTGTCTCTTAGCGGATTTGCTTTTTACAATTATCCAAAAGCAAAATTATTTATGGGCGATAGTGGCTCACTTAGCATTGGTTTTTTCCTAGCTTTTCTTCCATTGTGTTTTCAAAAAGAAAGCCTGGGAAAGGTTTCTGATTCTATTTTCATATACTTTTTTCTCTCACCTACTTTTTGGACGGATGGGCTCATCACTTTGTTTGTGCGAGCAATCCAAAAAAAATCTCTCTTCTCTGCGCATAGAGAACATTTGTACCAATATTTAACAGAGCTTAAGATAACAAAAGCGATGGTATGTCTTATCATGGTATTTTCGAATCTACCGGCTTGGAGTTTGCTACTTTGCTATCAATTGGGGTTCATAAAAACAGATCTAAGCAGTGAGGGTTGGATGTTGCTTATCATTTTTCTTTATGTAGTCGTTTATGTTTTTGTTAGACAATCAGTCCTAAATAGAAGAAAAAATATTGCTTAATTTAGTGGCAAGATAGGCTCTATTCCTATGCCTCTATCAAAGAAAGAAATCCTCTTTTGCATTTTGAACGGTTTCCTCATCGGAATCGCAAATCTAATCCCTGGAGTTTCAGGTGGAACTTTTGCTTTAATTTTAGGTCTGTATGATCGGTTGTTAGGTGCTATTACATCCATCACTCTAGATACAATCAAAATCACTTTACAATTTATATTTGGTTTTTGGCAAAAAGAGAAACAATCCTCCTTTTTTTCTGAAATGAAACGCATAGACCTTTGGTTTTTACTCTTTCTGGGACTTGGGCTTTTGATCTCCGTTGTGTCCGGGGCAAAACTCATTCAGTATCTTTTGCAAAACCATCCGGCGCCTACTTTGGCATTGTTTATTGGATTGATTCTACCTTCTCTCTCCGTACCTTACAAATTGATCGAAAAGCATAGTTTTGTCGTTTGGTTATTTTTGCTCCCAGGCATTGTTCTTACTATCGTTCCCTCTTTTTTTATGGGAGAAAATGTTGGGTCTGAGAATCCACTTGTTGCCTTATTAACTGGTGCGATTGCTATATCTGCAATGATCCTGCCTGGCATTTCTGGCTCTTATATAATGTTAGTTCTAGGAGAATACCAAATTGTCATTGGAAAACTTTCCACTATAACCGAACTTTCTTCGATCGTTTTTTTAATGGCCTTTGGTATTGGTTGTTTGGTTGGTCTCATAGTGTTTACTCACTTTGTAAAGTGGCTCTTCCAGAAATACAAATCACATACAATGACTTTTTTGTTAGGATTGATTTTAGGCTCCTTCTTTATCCTTTGGCCTTTCAAGGATTATGCCAATGGACAAACAATTGTTGGGCGATCAGGTGAAGTAAAACGAGACATTCAAATCGCTACTGCAAAAAATATTCTCCCTCAGTCTACCGAAGATGTTTGGTTGCCACTACTTGCTTGTTTGGCGGGAATAGGATTGGGAATGGGGATGAATCGATTGGAAGCTTTAAACGAAAAAGAACCAGAAAAAGCTTAGTTGAGAGTGCGAGGCTAAAAACCCCGCACACCCAAGGCAATTTAGGTGAAGAAGATAAAGGTGATTACAATGAACAATGGAACTAGGATTCCCATTGAATAAGCCAAGTAGCCTCCAAATGACGGCATTTTAACTTTATTTTCTTCAGCGACCGATTTCACCATAAAATTGGGCGCATTACCGATATAGGTATTTGCACCCATAAACACAGCGCCAACCGAAATTGCTTTCAATATCTCTTCTGCTTGTGCATTGCCTATGAATTGGCCCAACGTCCATGCATCAGCACCCGCAGGAGTCAAAAGCCCTGATGCCAAAGAACCGAACGTTAAGTACGTAGGTGCATTGTCCAAGACCGATGAGAATATCCCAGTCGCCCAAAAGAATTGCCAACGCTCTGTAATGCCAAGTTCTTTGCCATGTGCTTCAAGTAGAACGAGAGCAGGTATCATGGTAATGAAAATACCAATGAAGAGATAAGCTACTTCCTGGATAGGGTGGAGTGTAAAGTTATTGTACTTTCTGAACTCTTCTTTGGAAGTAAACTTACTTGCTACAATCAAAAGGATCAAAGTCGCTTCACGGATGAAACCGAGGGATGGATGGTCTTTGATTGCAGGGATGTAATTGCTATTTAGAAAGGCAACTGCAAGAACGACGCCTAACAACCATATAATGTTTACCTGTCCCCCAATTGAAATTGGTGTTGCCGATTTTATATCTCTTTGGATGTCTTTTTTGGACTCTTTTTTGTAAGCAAGAGTATCCCAGATAAAATAAACTACCAAAAGGATTACGGAGGCAAAGATCATCTCAGGAAAAAGTTTAAATGTCCAATCAAATGGAACACCTTTCAAATAACCCAAAAAGAGTGGAGGGTCACCTAATGGAGTCAAGGAACCACCTATATTGGATACTAGAAAGATAAAAAATACGACCGTATGTACCACATGCTTTCGTTCCGAATTTGTTTTTAATAGAGGTCGGATGAGTAACATGGAAGCACCAGTGGTTCCGATGAAGGAAGCAAGCGAGGCACCAATTAACAAAAAAATAGAATTGTTGAGAGGAGTCGCTGCGATGTCTCCTTTGATCACGATCCCGCCCGAGATGTAAAACAAAGACCCTAATAAAATAATAAAAGGGATGTAATCAAAGATGATCGTATGGTAGATGTTGTGCCCATACCCATACACGAGTAATATGATGAAAGAAATGGACCCGAGGCCAACCGCCAACATCAGTTTATTGTTGTTATTCTCCCACCAATGCTCTGTTTTATGAGAAGCAATCGGTAAAATTGCAATACTCAAGAGAATTGCGACAAATGGGATCACTGACCAATAAGGTAACTCTTGGTGGACTGATTCTCCATGGGAAGAATGACCAGTCTCTTCTTGTACGCTGGTAGGTTCCGTAACTACTGGATCTTCTGCAAACAATTGTGTGGATACAAATCCAAACATGGCAAGAAGAACCAGGACTAAAAGGAGCTTTCGTAACATGCTCACCATCCTTTTTTTCAGGCTAGCATAACCGAAAGAGGCTTTCCCTGGAACAAAAAAAAGAATTACGCTCTTGTTTTTACTCAAACACTCCCCCACTTCCAGGGGAATGAGAGAAAATTCAGGGGAAAAACCGAGGATTTAAACTGAATCGGTTACAAAGTGATTTCCCAAAAGAAGGGATGGCCCTATCCTTTATCTGAATGGATACGGTATTTTTCACATTTTCCAAATTGCTAAGCCCTCTTTTATTTCCTTTTCCTTTGTTTGTTATCTGCTTCTTGCTTTTGGCACTGAAAAGATCCACAAAACGAAAGCACTGGCTTTGCCTTTGGCTATTTGTGTATGGTTTTTCCAATGCTTGGGTTGCGAACTTCCTAATTTCATCACTCGAAAAACAAAACCCTCCTATTCCTATGGAAGATGTACCCGTTGTAGAAACGATAGTCGTGTTAGGCGGAATGATCAACCCACTGGGAATCCATTCCGAACGTGTCGAAGTAACGGATGCAGCAGACCGATTGATCGATGCCGTTCGCCTCTACCGGAATGGAAAGGCCAAATTTATTTTGTTTTCAGGCGGATCTGGACTTCTGTTTTCTCCTGAGCTAAAGGAGGCTGAGAGGGCAAAACGCATCCTCTTGGACCTAGGGATTCCAGAAAGTCGTATCCTATTAGAAGACCAATCGAGAAATACCTTTGAGAATGCAAAGTTTTCCAAGGAAAAACTCCTCCTCCAAAAAAGGGAAACAAGCCTACTTGTGACATCGGCCTTCCATATGCCAAGAGCCAAGGCATGCTTTGAAAAGCAAGGAGTGGCAGTGTTTGCCTATCCCACAGACTACAGAGCTCTCAACCTAAATGCATCGGCTTTTGATCTTTGGGTTCCCTCCCTGGTCTATTGGGAGCTTTCTACCATCGCAACCAAAGAATGGATCGGGATCTGGGCCTATCGTTTCAAGGCTTACATGGATTAGATCGACTTGACTCCCGCCAAGCCACCCAAAAACTATTAAGCAGAGACTTTCTGTCTAAAGGTTTGTATGAATCAAAAATTTCTCCTTCTCCTCCTTCTGATTGGCGGAGCATTGGGTGGCATCGCCTATTTCTCTTCCAAGGAAACTTCCTTTTTACTGCTAGATGCTTCGGAACTTGCTGCTAGCGCCAATGACTATTCAGACCAGAACCTTCGAGTCCGAGGATTTGTGAAGGCAGGCACTCTTGTGCGGGAAGGGAAAAAGGCTCGTTTTGTTTTGGAACTCAATGAGAGGCAGATCCCAGTTTTATTTACAGGGGAGACACTTCTACCGGACGCTTTTAAAGAAGGTGCGCGAGCGCGGGTCGATGGACGTTGGGATAAAGGTGTACTAGTAGCGAGCCATGTGGAAGCCAAATGTGCCTCCAAGTACGAAGCTGGTTACGCAGAGGGACAATGAATAATCTAGGTACTCTACTACTCGCCTCCTCACTTGCCGTTCTTACCTTCTCTTTTATCCAGACCCTTTACGGTATTCTAAAAAAAGAGAGAAAGGCGATCGAAATTGGCCGCCTTGCTTTGATGGTCAATCCTCTCATTATATTCTTAACTTTTTTAGTTCTTTTAACTCAACTAATGCGATCAGACTATAGCAACTATTATGTTGTGATGCATTCAAGTGAACATTTACCTCTATTTTATAAAATGACATCGATCTGGTCTGGGTCATCAGGTTCACTGCTATTTTGGAATTTGATCTTAAGCCTGTTTACCTTTATCGTCCTTTGGCAGACAAGAAAATCGATCCAAGATCGGATTCCGGTGATGCATTTGATTTTATCTGGTCTTTCAGGTTTTTTCAGTTTTTTAGCTGTGTTTTATGCAGATGCACAACCATTTCGTGAGTTTATTCCGGAAGCGGTTGCAGGAAGAGGACTCAATCCACTTTTACAACATTGGGCAATGATCATCCACCCACCTATCCTGTACATTGGATATGTTAGCATTTCCATTCCGTTTGCAATTGCAATGTCAGCATTGGTTTCTGGTCACCTAACGGAAGATTGGATGAAGTTCATTCGTAAATGGACTTTGTTTTCCTGGTTTTTTTTGGGAACAGGAATACTCCTCGGTTCTAAGTGGGCTTACGAAGAGCTGGGTTGGGGGGGGTATTGGGCATGGGATCCAGTAGAAAATGCTTCCTTGATGCCTTGGCTTCTCACCTCGGCATTTGTTCATTCTGTGGTGATCCAAGAACGAAGAGGGATGTTGAAATTTTGGAATATGATCCTGATCATCCTTGCCTTTCATTTTAGTTTATTGGGCACCTGGATCACAAGGTCAGGTGTTTTGGAAGGGCCTCATAGTTTCTCCAAATCAACAATCGGAACCCCTTTTATTACTTTTATCCTGATCAGCTTTTTCTTTTTCCTGGGTTTCGTTCTCTACCGTAGAAAATCTCTTCAACCAGAAAGGAACCTCGAAGCCATCACCTCAAAAGAGGGTAGTTTTTTATTAAACAACTTCTTATTGGTTTTGGCTACCGCATCCATTTTGTTAGGTGTTTTTTCTCCGCTCCTCTATGGAAAGGAATTTAAAGCCCCTTGGTTCAATTCATGGGGTGTACCTGCAGGTATCTTTCTTTTACTACTCATGGGTTCTGCTCCACTCTTGGCTTGGCGTAAGGGTGCAGACACTGTATTCTTTAGCACACTCTGGAAACCTTTTTTGGCAGGGATTTTAGGAGGACTAAGCTATATCCTAGTCTATTCTAGGCTCTTCACAAAACCAAGCTCTAGTTATGGAGATACACTTTCTGAAGTATATTCGGTTCTTACTATAGCTGTGGGTACCTTTACCATTGCTGGGATTTTCCAGGAATACCATAGAGGTGTAAAGGCAAGAAAAGAACAAAATCCAGGCGAAGCTTACCTATATTCCGCCATGCAACTTCTATTAAAAAACAAACGTCGGTATGGTGGGTATCTCGTACATTTTTCCCTCGTTTTAATTTTTATTGGCTATGCGGGCAATGCCTTCAAACAAAACACTTCTATCAAATTCTTTTATGAATTAAACCCTCCGACTTCAGAGGAGATTCAATACACTTCCATTGACAAGGGTATACTAGGTGCCTACCAAATAGAGGCGAGTGCGCTCAAAATCAAACCTGTTCTCATCGGTGGATTGGGTAGCGAGCCAAACATACAGAATGTAATCGTTTCTGAAGAGGCAAGTTTTGTCATTTACCGTGGTGCAGAAAAAACTGCCGAGTTAGCAACCGAACGCAGATTTTATCCTCAAATCTCTCACCTAACTGGAGAATTTGAAACACATATACCTACTAGCGAACCTGCTATTCTCAATTTACCGAAGGAAGATTTTTATATACAATTAGGTGCGATAGAAGAAGCAGATTTGAGTTCTGAAAATCCTGATCTACCCTTACTTTTTATGAATTATTATTTCACGGGTAGCACAGAGAAAGAAAAACTGGCACACTTTTTAAGATTTCCGAAGCGCCTCGTTGCCAACCTAGAAATCTGGATCAATCCTTTGGTAAACTTTATCTGGCTAGGAAGTGTCATGTATTTTTTAACAGGATTGTTCCTATTGTTACCTATTGGTGAATTAAAGAAGAAAAAAAGTGAAGTAGCTGTATGAAAAAAATCTATTTCATTTCTTTTCTCTTGCTATACTCAAGTGGTCTTTTTTCACAAGTAACCACAACTAGCCTGAAAGATCCGAAGGAAATAAAGATATTTCTATCGGTGACAGATAAAGTAAGATGCATTTGTTTACCAAGTCTTCCGATACAAGCATGTTCATTTAATATGTGTTCCGCGTCAGCATATTTAAAAACCTTCATAGAAAACCAAATCAAAAGAGGTTTAACGGAAGAAAGTATCATTGATGGACTTAAAAATGGTTTTGGGGATTCCGTAAATGAAGATCCTATCGTAAAACACTTCCAAGACTCAGGAAATTCCGGGATGGTTGATTCGATCCGATATGGGTTTGGAGATGCCATTATGGCGAAACCAGATGCTACAGGTATCAACCTAACGCTATCCATTCTCGCCATTTTGGGATTGTTTGGGATATACTATTACATTCAAAAATTTCAAAAACAGAAATCTGTAGGTAAGGAATCCCAATCCGATAAACTAGATCTGGCAGACATCCAGAAAAAAATCTCGGACTGGGAAAAGAAACTCTAAGGGGAAGGAAGAAATTCCATCTTTTTAACTTTGGTCCATTTTGACTCTTCTAAAAGAATTTGGCGAGCATTCCCTTCGTTATAATCCTTCACCAAATTACCGTAATACGGACTAGCTAAATTTCCGCTATTCCCGATTGGCAATTGAGTGACTGATGAGTCCAGATTTCCATAATCGATCACACGTCTTTTGGAAGGACCAGAGGCTGCTACCCAATCTTCTTTCATCAATTTGTGTTTCAAATTATTCACAACCTCAGCCCCACCTGCTGCGGGCATAGGACCGATTTCAAAAATCTTACCAATTAAAGGAACAACTCCCAGAGGGTGCGGGTGGCGGATCTTATACAACCTCCCCCAAGTCCAAAGGCTCGGAGAGGAAGATACTTCTTTCCGTAAAAAATCCACAGTATCCTCAAACGCAAGCTGAAAGATCTCGGCTTGTGTTTCTTTCTTATCTGGGGTGCCTAAGTCATCCCAAAAGTCCGAGTTTGGATTTCGCATGAAACCACGGTAAGCATTCCAATACTCAGCAATTTCTCCGTAGATCAAAAATTTCTCTGATCCGAGCTCATCACGTAACAAACGCTTGAGAACATTGTAGTAAAGAACATCATAAACAACTGCTCCCTTTGACTCTGGTCCATGAGTATGGTCCCACTTTGTCAACAATTCCAAAGCAGCCACCTTAAGAGGGTCTTTCTGGGTTTTTAGGTGGGGAAGGATGATTTCCAAATAGGTAGGAGCAAAGGAAGAAAAGGTATCATTTTGTAAATCGGATAACTCTTCTACAGACCATTTCGCTTGCCTTCCCAAAACATCTGCTAATCGAAGGAAACGGTCAGCAGGTTGCCAATTGCCCTCTACCGAGTTCAGTCCTGGTAACTTTGCTTTTGTAACTTGGTTGTTCGCCGTTATGATGATTCCGTTGGCAGGGTTTTTTAGTTTAGGATTATTGGCTGAGGCCACATATCCAATCACATCACTTTCGCCTGTGCTTCCCTCCAGTATTTTCCGAGGGTTGCCGGATTTTAAAATCGGGAATCGACCTACAGAATAATAGGCAATGTTGCCTTTGACATCCGCATAACTAAAGTTTAATCCAGGAGCAGAGATCAAAGAAGAAGCATCATCCATCTCTTTTACGCTGCTTGCCTTACCTAAAAGGAACAATACGTCTAGTATCGGATTGTCTAAGTGGTGGTTTGCCCAAAACAAACTGACTGGCCTACCAGTATAAGCTTTGATCAGTTTGGTGACGATTGGTCCATGGTTTGTAATTTCAACTTGAAAGGGCTGGGTGGTTCCATCTTTCTTTTTGATATCATCTTTGTATATATCCAGAGCAAGCCATTTCCCTTTCGCCAAATACTTACCATTTTCAATGGTTTCAAAATACAAATTCACATCATCCTGTTCCAACATCGTGAGACCCCAAGCTTTGTCGCGGTTATGCGCAATGAGAGGGAAAGGAACAATAGAAAGAAAGTATCCATATGTTTCGAAACCAGGGTATTGTAGATGTGCCTCATACCAAGTCCCAGGGTTAGAAAGCGCAATGTGTGGGTCATTGGCAAGGATTGCTCCACCACTCTGCGAACGAGAAGGCGCAATAAGCCATGAGTTGCTTCCTTCTAGAGGCTCAATAGGAAGCTTGAGATCTTGGATGGCTTTGCTTAGAGTAAACAATTGGTTTAGGTTGTTTTTGGTGAAAGCTTTTTGAGACTTACTATCCTCAGGGGACAAAGAAGGCTTGTATGCCAATTTAGGCGATCCTGGCTGCGACTCTATAATGGTAACAGCCTCCGTCTCTAAATCATACCGAGGAAAAAGCTCTTTCACATTTCGATTCTTTAACTCGGATTCTAAAATTGTGAACAAACTGTCCGACTTTATACCTTCAGCAAATGAGAAACCCATATAATACAAGAATGCAATCGCATCCACACGATCGAAATGCCCAGGTTTTGTTCCAAGGATAGTAAATTCTATTGGATACACACCTTCATCTACGAAGGCATTGATTCCTGAAAGAAAAGAATCCAAGTGAACCCAAGCTTCAGGGCTAATGTGTTTTTGTTGATTCACATACTCTTCTGCTCGTTTTTTGAGAAGAAGTGTTTTTAAAAATTGGTCTGATTCTATTAATTTGTCCCCAAATAACTCAGATAATGTGCCTAAACCAACTCTTTTTTGCACCTCCATTTGGAAAAGCCGATCCTGTGCCATAACATAACCTAATGCAAAGTAGGTGGAGTGCGCATCTTCCCCTCTGATATGGGGAATGCCGTATTGGTCTCGCACCACAAGGACCTTTGCGGTGATCGATTTGTGTTGGACTGTCTTTTCGTAGAGGGGTGCTTTAGCAGAAACAAGCCCCCAAAAGATAAAGTGAAGGATGACGGGAAGGGAGATCAGAAAAAGAAGCCCCCCCCAGAGGAAAGGCCTTTTTTTGAAACGGGAGGAAAGGTTTTGAAGAACTTCTGCAAACATACATGATTTACTGGAGAGATCGCAATTGTTTCAGACGATTCTGTTTATCAGCCGAATCCCAAACGGCACTCGAAAAGGACTCTACTTTGTATTTTTTAGTTTTGTACTCGTCTTTGTATGGATACACTAACTCTCTATCTGGTTCTGTTGTTTTGGCAGCTTGCAATTTCCGTAAGCCTTCTTCTCCCTGGTTGTACCATTCGGGATCAATGGGAAGATTCACCCTATGGCCTCGGAAAGAGGTAGCGATGTACGGTCCGTCCAAATCTTTATCTCGTAAAATCTTACCAAAGAAAATAAATTCTACTTCGTTGCTACCTGCTTTAAGATCGCCATCATAGATTGCATAGCCGATAAATTCACCATTCTTTTCGTCCTTAAGATTGGCTTCAAGATGGTATTTTCCTTTTCTATAGACATTCATTACAGCTCTCACAACCAATGAACCATCTTGGATTCCATCAGAGAATACTCCATTGAACTCTGCAGGTACGGATGGCGATGAAAAGAAACTGGCTGTTACTGTTGTTTTTAAGCCTTCTGCACCGTACGTAATGTTCGAAACCAAAGACATTTGTCCCCAATCTGCTTTGGTTGGTTTCCAAGAAAAGGTGTAAATATTATCCCCTCGCGTTTGGTCGCCATCGGTACCGTTATCATTCACTTCTGCACTCACTGTTCCATATCTCTGGCCTTCCCACTCGCGGAAAACTTGGTGAGAGTCTATAGAGATCTTCACTCGGTTTCTTTCCTTGTCTCGGCATTCGAGGGTGACATACATAACATCTTTGTTTCCAACTACCGACCAGGTTTTTGGTTGGAACAAACAGACATAACCATTTGGCTCTTTTGTCTTTTGGTCTAATTGATAGTCTGGTGAATTTTCTATGATGAAGGGGAAAGCCAAATCATGATTCAATATTGACATGGGCCTTGAGAAAGGAGGATACTGTGCCCATTCTTCATACTGTTGTATTAAAATTTCTGGGCTTGCTCCATCATCAGGGATATCGCCGCTGTTGTTGTCTGCTCCACCCGTATAATTGCTGCTAGATGGATCACTAGAGCTTGACATCATATCTTGTTTGGATCTTTGTTTTGATTCTGAAAGAGAATCCTGCCCATCACTGAAAACAAAATAAACAATAACGATCACTAGAGACAATACAATTGCTAAATACAATCCGTATTTGCGAAGAAGCTCCATATTCTAACCACCTTTTCTTTTGAAAACGGATTAGAAGCTGGAGCAAATTCTGAGCTTGTAAAGTAAAATTTATTCTTGTTTGAGAAGTGCTAAAGCATCATAGGATACTCGAGACTGTTTGAATTCTTTCCAAGAGTGATAGTGCAGTGCAATTGATTTTGGATAAGAGGCAAGACCTCCCCATTTACGAAACCCCGATAAACCCGCATTGTAAGCAAGTAAAGCATCTGCAGGAGAGCCAGTTTCTTCCATGAGATCATTTAAATAAAGAACACCGAGCTTTAAGTTCGTTCGCGTATCAAAGAGGTCTTTTGCATTTTTGTAGGGGATGGACTTATTCTTTGCCAACCACTTTGCGGTATCAGGCATCAACTGCATATACCCGAGAGCACCTTTCTTTGATTTTGCCGTTCTTTTAAATTGGGATTCTGTCTGGATCACTCCCAATAGAAAGGCAACGGAGTCTATCTTTGATTCCTCAGCAAACTTGGCACCTCGAGGGAATTTCAATAAAAACGAAGCTTCGTAGACAGCTTTCGCCAATTCCTCTTTTTCGCTCCGGGAGAGGCCATACCGCTGTTTTCCAATGTAGGAGGCAATTTGATCTACTTCACGGATTTGTGCAGCTCTGTCGCTTTCCACGCTTGGTTTTCCGTAGGATTCAAAAAGAGCCAAACCCAATAAAGAGAATAGGAAAAGGGATTGGATACATGTCTTGGTTATATTTCGCATTTCTTTCACCGCTTATTGTGCAGTGCACAATCTATTTACCAGCATTCCAGGAGGGCCTGCGGAGTCGACCCTTTTTTTGTGCGGTGCACCAACGATAAAAATGCTGCTTTCCCTCCCCATCCTCCCGCAGAGACTGCGGTCACAATTCGAGGGGAACTTGTTACTCAATTTCTATAGCTTTTACTACTTTGGCCTTTCCGCCGTAATGGGTACGTCGTTCGTTTATTTCCACCGAAAGCGGGAAAGCCTCCCGAAATCATTTTTGGACTACCAGATCTTTTTGTTTTGCCTCTTCCTCTGGAGCATGAGTTGGGCGCTTTGTAACTCCTTGCTCTGCCCGTGGACCGCGTATCTATATATTTTTGTGAAAAACCCGGCAGTTCTTTTTCTTGGAACTTCTCTCGTTTCAGCTTCCTTTCGTTTTGGCAATGACATCAACCCTTCCCTTAGGATACGTTTTGTACGCCTTTCTATATTTCTCAGTATAGCTGCTTCTCTATTTAATTTTTGGGGTTTTTTCCATAGAAAAATCTTATTTGATCCCACATTTGAATTTTATGTACCAGAACAAAAATCCTCTGACCCATTCATATACGCGAGTATTCTATCTGTAGCGATTGTCGTGAGTCTTCAGCTAGCTACCGCGATCATCACTCTTATTTTAAAAAGATCCAAATCACAAAACGAACTCAAATCACGCATCGATATCTTTCTTCTCGCAAGCCTTGCCATACTTTGTATGGCTTTCTTTAATATCTTTGTGGATTTAGGCTATCTAAACAACGAAACGTATTTGTTTTTAATGACAAACACAACTTTTATTTCCGTCACAGCCGTCATATTAAATGTTCTAAACCAAGAAAATTTCCCAAGTAATGTTGGTTTTAAGATCATGGCCTTCAACGTAGCCCTCATATATCTAGTGTTATCTGTCATTGCAAATATTCTCTTTATTGGATCAAAAAGAGACTTTCAAAGAGAATTTGATCGAGAAAAAGATTTTATTAAAATTCAGATCGAGAAAGGAGTCAGATATCCGATCATTCATGATACTGATTTTGTCTTTGATCTGTTTCGAAACCAAACAATTATCAACAAAACTAATCAAAATATAAGCAAGATACCATTGCTTACTTCTCGTGCTGCTCATTATGAAAATTATGATCTGGTAAGTTTATTTGAAACAAATGAAGGGATTTTTTGGATTGGAGATTTCATCGCCAACAATATCCATTACTCAATAGGACTTTCCTATCTTGACTATCGATGGAAAATACATAGATTTGTTTTTTCTTTACTTTTAACTCTCTCTATCACATTGGTTATCATTTTCTTTTTATATCCTGTTCTCCATAAACGTAACATTGTTATCCCACTCAACCGTCTTCTGTATGGATTGTCAGAGATGAGAAAGGGAAATTTAGACACAAGAATTCCCATCACGACGTTTGATGAAATCGGAGTGATCACAAAAAGTTTTAATGAGATGATTGCCAGAATCCAGGATTCAACTGAAAATTTAGAAACATTGATCCAAGAAAGAACGGAAGAGCTCCACCAAAAACTCGAAGAGTTAAACAAAACTCAATCAGCTTTATTGGTAGCCGAACGTATGTCTGTCCTCGGAAAAATTGCAGCGGGAGTTGCTCATGAGATTAACAACCCTTTGGCGGCAATCAAAGCAAGTGTTTCTATTTTAAAACAAGACCCTATCCTCCATCCTCCACTCGTAGCCTCTCCAAATTCTCGACAAGCCGAAGAAATTCACCATTTGGTGGAGTCTGGAATGGAGCATCCTTCCGAAGGACAGGTATCCAAGATCAAACAAAAACGAGAATTGGCATCGATTCTACATGACCTGGGATTTGAAGACTCACAGTCATTAGCTGATTCTTGCTTTGATTTGAATGTAAGGTATATTCCCGAGAGGCAAAAAAGCCTACTCAAAGAAGAAAAGAACCGACAATTTTTCATCCAAGCCCTTCAATACAAACAAAGCAAATTCCACCTTTCTATGATTGAGACAGCCATTGAGAGGTCCTCCAAGATTGTTTTTGCCTTAAAAAGTTATTCCTATGCAGGTCCAAAGGAAAATCGCTCTGTCTTTGAATTGAATAAAGGAATAGAAAGTGTGCTACAGATGTATGCGAATGTTTGGCCTAAGGATGCTCAGATAATCGTAGATTTAGAACCAAATATTTTACTCTATGGCTATGCGGACGAATTGGTACAGGTCTGGACAAATTTAATCTACAATGCTATCCAGGCAACTGCCAAGACAAGGGGAATCATCAAAATCCATTCAGAAATCAAAGAGGATACTATTGAATTGAATATCCAGGACAATGGAGAAGGCATAAGTCCAGAGAATCTACCGAATATTTTTGAGCCTTTTTTTACGACAAAAGAGTTCGGTATGGGAACAGGCCTCGGCTTACCAACAGCCAAAAAAATAATCGATGCACATATGGGTCATATCGAAGTACAGAGTGTACCAGGCGATACCTGTTTCAAAGTGATTTTGCCAATCTATAAACAAATTTAAGGTTTGGCTTCTTTCATGGCCTTCTCTAAATCCTCTCCTTTTGCACGTAGAGGTATCTCTTGGATATGTCTGTAGTAGTCGCGATTCCAATATCCCTTTTCTGGATCGGAGTTGTACAAATCGGAGGCTGACTCATTGATTTTTTTTCTCTCCTCCGTTCCAAGTGAGTTTTGGTTTCGTTTTTCTTCTCTTTTTGTGCTTAGTTCTTCTTTTTTCTTTTCGATCTCTGATTTGGATTTTTGGGATTGTTGATTGCCATCCTTAGAATCAGAAGGATTATCACCTTTTGCTACATCGGAATTTTTATCTTTTCTATCTTCGTTTGTATCTGAATCTTTTTGGCCATTCGATTTTTGTTTCGGATTGTCTTTCGAATCTTTGGAGTTCTGTTCTTTGCCTTTTGGATCTGAAGAGGTCTGATGATTAGAAGAATTCTCTGCATTGGATGCTGCACCTTCTCCTTCTCCCCCTCCCTCACCCTTCTTTGGAGGGTTCAGACAGTTTTCACGCCAAGCAGGCAAGGCTTTGATATGCTTAGCTACTTCTGCCATAGTAGTTTGAGATTCCATAGACATGGTCAGATTGAGTTGAAGCAGGGAAAAAATAGAGCTGCGAAATAGTTTTCCACGCGCAGCTTCCCACAAAACAATTGTTTCTTGGTAATCACAGTCCTTTTCATTTAAAACTGACTTACCCCAAAAGAATAAATTATGTCCATCCAGATGGTAGGCTTCCCAAAAAAACCAATTTTGGGATTGTATCGATTCTGTTAGTTCATGTGAGTCTTGGTATTTTGATTGTTTTGCCAATGATAAGGCCAAATTAAATAAGGGTATATGAGTACGAAATCCAAAGGAAATACTTTCGGTGAATTTCTCTTCAGCTTCAGGGAATGTGTTGGATAGATAAAGGCGCATACCCGCCTGGTTAGGCGAGATTGAGGGATGGCTTAAACGGGATTGTGCACATTGGTAGATCCCACCTTGAATGGCCAATAGAATGAGGAAAAACAGCCATTTCCACTTACGCCACAAGCGAACAATCTGATCTTCCTCAGCTAACTTTTCCAATTTGAATCACCTTTCTGATAAAAATAAGATCATAGAGAAAGAATAAAAATGGAAGGAAAAAACACCAATGGACCAAACTCTTTTTGGATCCCGCCTCCCAAAGTAGTATTTGGGTTTTGTCTTTGGAAGCTTCGAGTGCTTCATATAATTTGCTAAGGACATCTGTTTCGCTTTCAACTTCTATGTAAACGCCTCCTGTACGATCGGCGATTTGTTTGAGAAATGCATAGTCAGGAAAGCTCATCCTTTTTTGCACAGATATCTCATTGGCACTTTCGTATTTTTTACCCGAGGCATCCGTTACCACGTCTGAAATTTGCTCCACCTCGTTTAGATAATTGTAACTCATTTCAATTTCGGCCCCCGTGATTTGGCCTAATGCGATGACATGCACTGGTATTTTCAATCTTTGGAACATCGTCAATGATTCTAGGGCTTTGGATTTTTCTTCTTCAGAAGCATCGCCATCAGAATATAGAATCACTTGAAATCCCTGCCCTAAAAATTTGGAAGAACTTAGCAAATCAGAAAAGGCCGCAGAATAGTTTGTACCACTATAATACGTATTATGTGTTCCCATCTGTTCATAGAGAATCTTTCGAATCCAATTCTTATCGGCGATGGGATGGCTATGTTGTGCCGATTCACCAGCAAACGTGATGACACCAAATGCGAAATCGTCTCGCTCACTCAATACTTTCATCGCATGAAAACGAGCCTCCTCAAACCGAAACCTAGGTATAAACTCATAGAATTCTTTATTGGAAGTGTCCTCAGCCTGCATACTCCAGGAAGCATCAAAAACAAAATACGCAGCACTTTGTTTTGTTTCAAACTCTGCATCACCAGATTCATAAGGAAAAGAAAATGAAAGTAAAAGAGATAAAAAGGATAGGCAAAAGAAGATTTGGTAGATCCAAAATTTGTTTTTTGTGACGTCCCCGATTTTGTTTGTACGAAAGAAAGCACTAATTTTATGAAGACGACTTTTGTGTACAGACTGTTCAATTTCTTTAATTGCAAAAAATTCAAGATAGAACAACCAAATTGAGAAAACAAATCCCAATGGCAAAAGAAAAAGGAGAAGTGGGTATTCAAAAGCCATTACCGAACAGGCCTCCTGATCCAAAAACTGGCTCCTAGATAATAACAACAGAAAGAGAAAAAAATGATAAATGTAACTACTAAATTAAGTGAGATCTTTTCTTTGACTTGGCTTACCTCTAGAGGTTTCTTTTCGAGTGCATTGATTTCAGATAGAATTGATTTGAGTGATTGGCCCTCTTTTGCACGGTAATACATCCCACCGGCGGCATCAGCTATCGCTTGTAAACTTTCATCTTTGAGACTTGTCACAAGTTGTTTTCCATCAGAACCTATGTACGGGTCTCCATCAGGCTCAAAGACCGGGATGAGATCTGCACTCGCCATACCGATGATATAGAGATGAATGCCATTTTCCAAAGCGAGCTTTGCTGCTAGGATTGGATCGAGGCCTCCCGTATTTTCGCCATCTGTAATCAATACGATCGCCTGCTCCCTTCCTTCTGCTTTGAGGCGGGACAACTCTTCTTGTGAAAATAGAATTGCGTCTCCTATATGTGTGCCTCCTGCACGATTGTGTTCGAAGGTTTGAAAATGAATGCTCGAAATAGCCTTTTGGAGTGCATTTTTGTTAAATGAAAACGGATAATGCAAATATACTTGTCCACTAAAGACAACAACACAAGTGCGATTGCCTCTAGTGTCTTCTAAATACTCATTGACTAGAGTTTTCATTGCTTCCAATCGATTGGGTTTGAAATCAGCTGCTTGCATACTGGCAGAGAGATCGAGTGTAATGGAAAGATCTATCCCTTCTGTTTTGATTGAATCCCGTTTTACGCTAATGTAAGGTTCAGATAATCCCAAAACCAAACTGCCATAGAAAATGAATTCACTATAGCGAACACAGCTGAGCTTCCAACTTCGGTTAACCTTACCATCACCTAACCAGGATATGGGAGAGAAGGGAAGCAACAGAGTGCTAAATCCTCTTTTATAGATCCAATAGAGCAATGCCAATGCGAGAAGAAAATAAGGAGCATCAAAACCTATCATGTTTTTTTGCCACCTTGCTTAAAACCTGAATAGCGACTGATCAGCTCTTCAGCCAAGGCGACACTCGGCTCTTCTCTTTGATAGGAATGTAAAACAATATCGACATACAGTAAATTTAGGTCTCCGGTAAGTGATTTTTTTTCTAACCGAATATCCGTAAATCTATGTGATTTTTTTTTCTTGGGAAGAAGAATGAAATGTTCCAAAGAGAGATTTTCATGTTTCCCCTGGTGTTTTACTTTTCTGATATGGGAACTCAATTCCATAATCGCCAAACGAGGATTTGTTTGAGCCAATTCCTTTATTTCTTTAAGTTTGAGAGTTTTCCACTGATACGGTGTCTCTTGGACATGCGGAATCGACCTCTTATTAAATTCTTCTGGCAATCCTTTGGGTTTTAAGGAAGACAACCAACGAAGCAAAAAACGAATCAATAGAAAAAGGATAGCTATCGCCCATGGCAATGCGAGAAGGATGGGAAGAATGGTTTTTAAAAAATACACCTCTCCTTCTGAAAGAATGGGGAGTGGATTCAAAAAAGAAGAGGAGATTTCCACTAGCGCGATATCCTTTTTTTGCTCTCAAAAAAGTGTCTGAGCATTCGGCTCGGATCAGAGTTTGTTGAAAAAGAGGACCATGTTAAGCCATACTTGCTTGAAATTTCCTTGAGATGGGCTTCCTGTTCTACTAAACTCCTAATTTCTTTCTTAACAAATGCATTGTGCATAGGATTTTCGGGATCATTCCCTAAAAATCGAAAGTATTTATAATTTGTATATTCAAAAGGATCATACACATGAACCAATGCCAGATCATGAGATGCCACCAAATAACGAAGATCATCCGGTAAATCCAAATCTATAAAATCTGAAATTAGAAAAACCACAAAACGATGGCCTTTTTTCTTTTGTAAGCTATGGATGGCTGCTCGAATGTCCGTCTTACCAGAACTAGGTGGATTCTCCTTATAGCGTACCATCTGGTTAAGAAAATGATAAAATTGACGTTTTCCTCGTTTGGCAGGTGCTTCTGCTACTACTTTGTCTTGGAAAAAAAGGTAACCCAATCGATCTCCAGATTTGATGGCAGAATAAGCTAGTGTTGCGGCGAGTTCTACCGCATAATCGATCTTGGTTCTCTCCTGCCAACCGAGATACATACTTGGGCTGATGTCCAAAGCGATATAGATATTTCTTTCTCTTTCTTCTTGGAAAACTTTTACAAACGGTTCTCCGAGCCTAGCCGTCATATTCCAATCAATTAGCCTGATGGATTCTCCCATCACATACTTTCTTGCCTCTTTAAATTCAGTTCCCTTACCTGAAATTTCAGTAAGGTAATGCCCATCCAAGAGGGAGATTGCATTCTTTTTGGAAACTAGATCCAAAAGGCGTACTTTTCGTATCAAATCTAAACTATGATCGGGTCCTTTTGACATGGCCTATGCTGGTGCTTTGATCGTAGCTAAAATTTTTGAGATAAAGTTCTCTGCCAGAATGCCTTCTGCCTCAGCTAAATAGTTTAACAAAACTCTATGCCGTAGCACAGAGGGAGCAATTTGGCGCACATCTTCAGCAGTCACAAAATCTCTACCTGCTAGGAGTGCGGCTGCTCTCGCCGTTTGTGCAAGTGCTAAAGAAGCCCGTGGACTTGCTCCATGTAAAATCCATTGTTTAAAATCTGCCATGCCATACTCTTCAGGATTGCGAGTGGAAAGAACAAGTTCGGCAATGAAATCTATGAGTTTTTCTTCGAGGTGAATCCCTCGCGCCAGTTTCTGGCAAGATAGGATTTCTTCAGCAGATAGTATGGCTTGCAAATCTGGGATCTTTGTCTCCGATACCACCATTTTAATAATTTCCGATTCTTCCTTTTTCTTTGGATATGAGACTATTAACTTTAAGAGAAAGCGATCCAATTGTGCCTCTGGCAATGGATATGTACCTTCCTGTTCGATGGGATTTTGAGTTGCAAACACCAAAAATGGAGCCGGGAGAGGTTTTGTCTCTTCACCAATGGTGATTTGTCTTTCCTGCATAGCTTCTAAGAGTGCAGATTGTACTTTAGCGGGTGCTCGGTTGATCTCATCGGCTAATAAAAAATTGCCGAAGATAGGTCCGTATTGGTTTTCAAACCCCGCCTTATTCTGATTAAAGATCCGCGTGCCCACTATGTCTGCGGGCAGAAGGTCCGGGGTGAATTGGATTCTCTTGAAAGAGACTTTGCAAACTTGTGAGAGTAGATTGACTGCCCGAGTCTTTGCTAAACCAGGCAAACCTTCAATGAGCACATGCCCATTGGCGATGAGAGCAAGAAGCAAACCATCGACCAATTCCTCTTGTCCCACTATGGCTTTGTGGATCTCTTTGCGAACCGAACCCAAACGTTCACTTGCTTCTTTAATGGACTCCAATGTTTTCCCCCATCCCAACCTGAATCGATGCGAAAGGTATGTACTGGTTTTTGGAATTTGTCTGCCTTTTTTTAAGAAAAGCCAGGGGAATGAACACCGTTTGGAAAATTTAGGGATTTCGATAAAATTTTACTTGCCACAGAATTGCCAATATTTCACAATATTTGAAACCAAATCGGGAGAAAACAATGACCAAGCGAAACCTTTTCCTCAGCCTTACCCTCCTCATGAGCATCCTGCTGGCAGGATCTTTGAGTGCACAGACCCACACCATCTTTATCCATGGTAAGTCCTCCTCCAACCACAACGGAATTGGAACGAATGATGTGAACAACTACTGGGGTTCCTCTACAAATTCTGTCGGCGGATCCAAGATCTTCATCGGATACGATGGGACCACTGACCCTAGAACCTATGGTTCTGCTCGTGCACAAACCAATATCACAACTGGTCTTTCTACCTACTGCAGAGGATCCAACTCTTGCAAAATCGTGTGCCATTCTGCTGGTTGCTATGCCATTGAATTTTGGCTGTCAAATTTAGGAGGCACTGCCTCTTCTAGAGGATTCAACCTCACAAAGGTGACTGCTCTTGCTGCTGCCTCTGGTGGTTCAGAACTGGCATCTGCTCTCAATGCGATTACATTTGGTTTCGCAGGAAATGCAATGGACAAGTCTCTCATCGTGGGGACAGCTCGTGGTGCCTTCAACCATAACAACACTGGTTCGGTAGGTATCTTCCATGTTCCTGGATATAAAGGAATGTTCGGTGCTTCCGCTATCCTTCCAGGGGAAGACGACTATGCAGTTGCCTATCACTCTTCTTGCGGTTACAACAGAACTGGCGGTTTAAGCAAATGCCAATCTCCTTTAACACAAAGCGAAGGGATTTGGCCATTCAACCGTAACGTTACCTACTACCAATACTCTGGCCACTTTAGAGCTCCTTCTGTAGGAACTTCTGGTTTGTATTTGGACCATGGACAAATTAAGTCGGAAGGATGGAGATAGATCCTAGCTCTTAAACTCCTGGAGAAACCGGCACCTCGTGCCGGTTTTTGTATGCCCTAAGAGGGCCTGGCGATTCTGCCTATTTTTTCTTTGCCTTAGCCTTCAATCTAAAGTTCTTATATTCAATATATTCGATTTCGTCAGCCTTCATTTCCCGAACACCTTTCGTTGTATGAACTATGAGTGTATCGCCTAACTGGGCAATAATGGCACCAGTAAATACCTCACCTTTGGTTGTGTGGATGGACTCGAGTATGCTATAATAGGTTTGGATCTCAGACTCTTTGTCCAAATCTTGCTCTTTTGCCTCCGAGGCAATCTCTTGGAAGGCAGCATTTCTCTTGGTATCATGTTCCAAATTGATGGCTTCCGCTAGGGTCGGGTCGGTACTGTCGCTTGCGGACAATGCCTTTTCGATCTTCTGGTCTTCCAATTGCACCAAAGTTTTGATCTCTGCCTTTTCTTGTGGTGTTTGGGTGAAGCTTTCTTTGCTGATCTCCTCAGGTTTCATTTGAAATGCTTCGATATCTGATTGGCTGAGAAGTTTTTCCGAAACCTTTTGGTTGATGATAAATACAAGCTCATTCAGTTTGGGGCTTACCTTTGAATTTTCTCCAGCCTCAAGGATGATTTCTGTTTCATCCAAACTCTTTACCAATTCTTTCCAAGCTTCCGTGTCTGCTAAAGAATTGTCTTTGATGGTACGAAATGGCGTACGAAAAGCCATAGCCACGGCACCTTCGTAAACTTTCACCTTAGGGACTCCATCTTTGACGAGCTCAAACGCAAAAGTAGTTCCACGCACACCGGCAACCATTGTCGGCGAGGTTATCTTCAACTCTTCTTTGTTCTTTAGTTTGGCACCTTTGATAAGTAAATTTCCATAAACAACGTGCAGAGTGTTCATTTCACTCTTTTTGCCTGGGAGTGCTGTAAAACTTACTTGTGAGGCTTCTTTGATACGGATGACTTCGCCCCGATAGGTTTGTAAGTCGATGGATCCAGACTTGGTCAAAATCAAATCATCCACTCGGATTTGGTCGCCTACTTTCGCATTCCATTCCATGCCCTTTCGGTTCACTTGGACCTTACCGTAAACAAATGTGACAACCGCGCCCGCCGTCTCATCTGATTTGCCTTGGAGGGCATCGGCATCAGGTGATTGCGCGTTTCGGCAGGATAGGATCAAAACCAGAATCGGTAGAATGAATGTTTTCACTTAATTTTCCTTTGTTTACTCTAACAGGAAACAAAGGGTGAATTTTCATTCAACCGATTATTTTATTTATTTTTTTGCTTCAACCTCGATTGGCCATTCCAAAGGAGCACCGATCAAACCAGCAATCGTATCCATTAAGCGTTTTGATTCCCAAGGTTTGGAGAGGACAATGGAATTTTTGTCACTTCTATAGACCGAAAGGATATTTTCTTTGGTGGCAAATCCCGTAACAACGATCACCGGCAAATCTGGCATCTGTTTCTTCACAGTTTCTACCAATTTATCACCTGTTAAATACGGCATTTTAATGTCAGTGATCAAAAGATCTGGTTTGATTTTGGGAATTTTCTGTAGGGCGACCTCAGGGTCTTGGAATTCCCAAACATACACAGAAAGATCGCTAGATTTTGCCGCCAATAAAATTTCTCGCTTCATACTGGCTGAGATATTGCGCAAATCATCCACAAGAACAATATGATACCGTCTGCCATTGGGATTGCTTTGGCTTGTGACTTGGTTTCCTTTTTCTTTTTTCTCTTCGTCTTCTTTAATGGCAAGTGCCATAAATTCATCAAAGTCCATAACCTACTCCTTGTTAACTACCTTCTCCGACTTCGTTACTAACATAATGGAGAACTTTGTAAATTTATAAGGATCTGATTCTACAAAGATTCTCCCCCCTTGTTTTTTAATGATATCCACCGAGATGCTAAGTCCCAATCCAGTTCCTTCTCCCACTTCTTTTGTGGTGAAAAAAGGATCAAAGATTTGGTTAGCAACTTCTTTGGGGATTCCAATTCCGTTGTCTTCAATTGTGATCAAAATTCCATCTGCACCGGAATCAAATGCAGATTTGACAATACTTGTTTCAATTTCTATCTTCCCTGGTTTGCCAGAAGATGTGGCAAAAACTGGGTCTTTTCGTTTTCTTTCTTCAATCGCATGGGCTGCATTTAACAGAACATTGAGTAACACTTGGCCAATCTGTTGCGAACGGCCTTGGACCGTTGGTAAATTGGGAGCCAACTTGAGATTCACATCGCAATCGTATTTGATTTTGTTCCAGATCCAGTTCAAAGAAGAGCGAACGACATCGTTGATGATAAAATCATCTGGCCCTTCTTCTTTTTCTACGTGAGCAAAACTTTTGATTTCCAATACAATTTCGGAGACTCGTTTTGCACCCTCCAGAGACTCGGAAGCAAGGGATCGCATATCGCTGAGGATTTGTTCCATGTCGTTTTCCGAGTACACTGCCTTCAGTTCGTTCCAGAGTTTCACAAACTCTGGAGTCTCTTTCGTGTTCTGGAGTTTCAGGAAGAGGTCAAAAAATGTCTCCAGGCTTTTTTGGTATTGGACCATACATTCGAGATTACTGCGGATGAAGGCAACGGGGTTGTTGATTTCATGAGCCACACCGGCGGCCAACTGTCCTATCGTTGCTAATTTTTCACTCTGTAAAAGTTGAAGTTCCTGTTCCTTTTGTCGGCTCAAGTCAATGAGATGGACCAAGTTTGCCACATCACCGTCGTACATGATCTCTATGGTCCAGATGCCCAACCAACGTTTTTTTCCGGACTTCAAGCGTACATTTCGTTCGAGAAGTCGGCCAAGGGAGCTTGCCTCCTCGAGTTCAGACAAAAAATCTCGGAATGATTTGAGTTCAGAGACAGGTATAACTCTAGCTATGTCTTTATCCAATAGATCAAAGAGATGGGTTTCTAAAAGTTTTGCAGAGGCTCGGTTGGCAAATTGTATCTTTCTTCCTTTTAAGATGAGGATACCGTTTGGTGAACATTCGATGATGCTTCGTAAATTCCACTCACTATGTTGGATTTTCAGTTCAGACTTTTTCTGTTCGGTCACATCTTGTATAGTTCCGTACACAAAGTTCGGAATGTGGTCTTCATCTTTTAAGGTCTTATAACGAAGATGTAAATGGTGTTCCTTTCCCAACATCTCAATGGAGATTTCATTTTCTCCATCCAAAAGATGGCCCAAAAACATTTCTTCTATATGCTTTCGCAGTTGGCTATCATTTGCTGGTATCCGAGCAAATAACATATGCCGACCATCGGGGATGGTGTTTGGGTCTACGTTTAAGATCTTTGGGAATTGGGGGCTGTATGTGAATTTTTGTTTGCTGAGGTCAAATTCCCAGGAAGCAATTTGGGCAAGGTCCTGAGCATCATGCAATTGCTCTTCACGCCTGCGAAGGTCTTCTTCCATACGTTTGCGAAAGATGATTTGCCAGACCTCATTTCCAACAAAGACCAATACTTTTTTATCACTTTCGTCGTAAGGAACAGCTTTATTGCCCACTCCCAAAACAAGACGAATCTCCGCTTTTTCAAAAACAGAGATACTTTCGTGGGTTGTAAAATGAGTATTGCGAAAATCTTCTTCGCTTCCAGTATAAAATTCTTGCGCTATATGGTTCTCATCTAACAGATGAATGTAGCCCACAGAACTCTCTGTCATGCGGACAGCGGATTCTAAAGCTAGTTTTAAGATCTCTCCTTCGGGTAAGTACTTGGATTGGATGATCCACTCTAAGATGACCGAAGCTGGTTCATTGTGTTCTTGGATTCCCATGTACAGAGATACGAAAAAAAAGCTGCATTTCCTTCCTGATTTTTTTTCGTTTTGCTTCCGTCTAAAGTAAGGAAAGGAAGTGATACACATGTCCTCCCAGTTCTTTATCGTATACAGAACCAGATTCTCTTGTGGACAGAGTTCTTGGAAGGATTCCCATGGACCTTGGGATAATTAGGATTCCCAGCCCTTTGCCATGAAAGCCCCCGATATCCCATCCAATGAGACAGAAAGACTCCGCGACTTACATTCCTTTGCTATTTTAGGTGCAGAGGAAGAAGCGGATTTTGACTTCCTGACCCAAATGGCAGCAAGGATTTGTGGAACCAAAGTTGCCTTGGTATCTTTGGTGACCGAAGACAAACAATGGTTTCTATCCCACCATGGATTAGAAGAACGAGAGACTAGCAGAGAGGTCTCGTTTTGCGGACATGCCATCAACCTTCCAGAAGAAGCCTTTATCGTTCAAGATGCACGTAAAGATGAGCGTTTCTTTGACAACCCTTTGGTGACGGGCCCTTTACAAGTCATATTCTATGCAGGCATTCCGCTCTTAACAGAGAAAGGACATGCAATAGGCACATTATGTGTGCTAGATGATCAACCCAAGGCATTGGACGAAGAACAAATCCAGCTTCTACGAAGCCTCTCAAGACAAGTCATCCATTTATTAGAATTACGAAGAGCCAATCAAAACCAAAAAACGATTCAAAACAATTTAGAAAAGTATGTAGCTCTCTTGGAAGAGACCGAGAGAACCAATCAAATCGGATCTTGGGAAGTGAACCTAGATACAGGGAAGGTGCTCTGGACAGAAGAAGTCTACCACATCCATGAGGTGGGACACGAACACATTCCCTCTGTGGAAACTGGTATCAATTTTTACCATCCAGATGATAGGGCCATCATCACGACTGCTATCCAAACAGCAATCGAGGACAATAGCTCCTTTGACGTTGTCTGTCGTTTCATCACGGCCAAAGGAAACCAAAAATGGGTTAGGAGCACTGGGAAACTTTTAAATCGAAATTTGGTAGGAAGCTTTCAAGACATCACAGAACTCAAAGCAAGTGAGCTAAAGTTCAAAGGTATTTTCAATTCAACATATACCTTTACCAGCTTTCTCAACCAAAGAGGCGAGATCCTAGACATTAATGAAACGGCTCTCACAACTGCTGGGATACAAAAGCAAGAGGTGCTCGGAAAACCACTCTGGGATACACATTGGTGGAATGTCTCCTCTGAAATCAAAAACAATCTCCGAAACAATTTCTCCAAGGCACTTTCTGGCGAACGGATTGTGTATGAAGTTGCCAATTTAATTTCGCATGGCCAAGTTACAACCGTTATCTTCAGCCTAAAACCTATCTATGATGAAAAGGGATATGTAGAATTTGTTTTGGCAGAAGCAAGGCCCATCCAAGACATTATAGATACTAGAAATCGTTATTACTCAGTACTCGAAGGCACAAATGTCGGGACTTGGGAATGGAATGTGCAAACCGGAGAAACCATCTTCAATGAAAGATGGGCGGAAATCGTTGGCTACAGTTTAGAAGAACTCCAGCCCATTAGCATCCAAACATGGGCGAAGTTAGTCCATCCCGATGATTTAGCAGAGTCCAATCGTCTCCTGCAACATTGTTTCGAACGAAAGTCCGAATTCTATGAATTTGAGGCAAGGATGTTGCACAAGGATGGGTCTTGGGTATGGGTGCATGACCGAGGCAAAGTCTTTTCTTGGACGGAAGATGGCAAACCTTTGATGATGTTTGGTACCCACCAAGACATCACCAAACGCAAAAAATTCGAACGAACACTCCGCCGCACCAAGGACTTTTTAGACCAAACAAGTAAGGTAGCTCGTGTGGGTGGATGGGAGTTGGATCTACAAAACCAAGAGCTGATTTGGTCCGAAGTTACAGCGGAAATCCATGAGGTGCCTCTGGGCTATGTACCAAATCCAGAGAGCAGTTTACATTTTTATAAAGAAGGTGTGAGCCGAGAAAGGATCAAGGAAGTCTTTCACGATTGTGTAGAACACGGTGTACCCTATGATGAAGAATTAGAGTTTGTTACTTACCGAGGCAAAACGATTTGGGTGCGCACTATCGGCATTCCTGAAATGAGAGAGGGCCGATGCCTACGCATTTATGGAACCTTCCAAGACATAACCGGACAAAAAAAGGCACAAGAGGACTTAAAAAACACTCTTGCTCAAGTGGAGCTCTTCCGGCGTGTGATTGAAGATTCTGGAGATTGTTTTTATATGTTGGATCTCTCCGAGCAAGGGAGAATGGTCTATGTCAACGAAGCCGCCGAACGACACTTTGGTGCAAGAAAGGAAGATATCTACAAATGGCGGATCCGGGATTGGGACCCTGTCTTTCCTGTTGACAGGCTCGAGGAGTGGATTGATGACTTGAGCCGTGGGCGACGAATGAGTTTCGAAAGCCAACACCGAATTGCCAGTGGTAGGTTAGTACCAGTAGAAATCACCGCAAATTTTTTCCAGACTACCGATGGTAAAAGACTCGCCTATGGTTGGTTTAGTGACATTTCAAAACGTCTGCAGATCCAAAAAGAAATCAATGATGCAAAAATCGCAGCAGAGGCAGCAAGCAAAGCGAAGTCCGAATTTTTAGCCAATATGAGCCATGAGATCCGGACACCCCTCAATGGAGTGCTTGGATTTGCGAATTTGTTGAACCAAACGGAACTATCCCCCATCCAAAGAAAACACGTTGAGATCATCAATGCCTCTGGGAATGCACTCTTGGATATCATCAACGATATCCTTGACTTTTCGAAGATTGAAGCGGGTATGATGAAGCTGGAATCCATCCAGTGCGACATACTCGAGTTATTCGAGACAGCTGTGGACATCGTTAAATACTCCGCTGGCAATAAAAATTTGGAAATCCTTTTAGATATCGAACAGGATATACCGCGATTTGCCTTTGTAGACCCCATCCGGCTCAAACAAGTGTTAGTTAACCTTCTTGGCAATGCTGTTAAGTTCACTGAAGAAGGAGAGGTCGAACTCAAGGTCAGGTTTCAGAAGACAGAAGGAGAAAGGGGGGTATTTTCCATTGCCATTCGAGACACTGGGATCGGGATTTCAGACGAACAAAAACAAAAGTTATTCAAAGCATTCTCGCAAGCCGATAGCTCCGTTACACGGAAGTTTGGCGGAACTGGTTTGGGTTTGATCATTTCCAATATGATCGCAAAAGAGATGAAAACAGAAATCAAACTGGAAAGTACCTTGGGCGAAGGTAGTACGTTTTCTTTTGCGTTTGAAACCAATGTTTTACATGGTGAGGCACGCGACCTGACCGCTCTTTCCAAAATCAAACGTTGTCTCATTGTTGATGACAATGCACACAATCGCTATATCTTAGAAAAGACATTGGAATCTTGGAAACTGGCAACTACTTCTGTGGCGAGAGGGATAGATGCGATTGAGAAACTCAAAGAAGATTCCTTCGATGTCCTGATTTGTGATTACCATATGCCATCGTTAGATGGTTTGGCGACTGTGTCCGAAATCCGAAATACCTTGGGCATACCAAAAGAAAGGCTACCTATTATCCTACTGCATTCCTCTTCCGATGATGCCGAATTGCAAAAACAATGTGACTTGCTTGGGATACGGTTTCAGCTAACAAAACCTGTAAAAGCAAATGATTTGTTCAGTTTCCTATGTGCGATTCATTCGCCAAATCCTCAATTGGATATGGAAAAGCCCAAACAAGACCAGGCAAAACGCAGCTACCAACAAAATGTAAAATTTAAGATTTTGGCTGTGGAAGATGTGGACACCAATTTACTCCTAGTGAAATTTCTTTTAAAAAATTTGGTTCCCAATGCCAAGATTATTGAGGCACATAATGGCCGTGAGGCTGTGGATGCTTATCTACTCGAAAGGCCTGATTTGGTTCTAATGGATGTGCAGATGCCTGTTATGGATGGGATCGAAGCCACTAAGTTAATTCGGAGTGAAGAATCAAAGACAGGTAGCCATGTGCCTATCGTCGCCCTAACAGCTGCTGCCCTAAAAGAAGAAGAAAGTCTCTGCAAAGGGGCTGGCATGGATGATTTTTTAACCAAACCTCTAGACAAAGCAAAGTTGAAAGCGGTCATTGAACGGTATCTCTTTTCTATTGCGCCTTAACCAATACACAATCCTCTGCCTAGCCATCCATTCAGTTCTCAAGAATTCTCTGACAAGCCACAGACATGTGGCTTTGCCATTTTAGAAAAGAGGGATTAACCAACTAACTCAAGTTTACCGTGGTGGTCACAATGTCCGTTGTGTTGGTGGTGTAAATGCCCCATCACAAGATAATCAATATGGTCGCCATGAGGGATTGCTTCGTGCCCACAGCCAGGTCCGTGCACATGGGAGGCATCATGGCCTGTGCAACTGTGTCCTGAGGTACACGTAGCTGGGTTTTCTGCGCCAACTTCAATTGCGCACTCATCATAATGTCCTTCGTGGTTGTGGTGCAAGTGGCCATCGTGGGCATAGTCAATATGGCTGCCATGTTGGATGGCAGTATGCCCACAATTGGGCCCATGGACGTGGTTGTGGTTTTCGTGAGTGTGGTGGCTCATACTTAGCTCCTTCTTGGTTCTTGCGAATGGTCTATGGCATTCGCTAGTAAATTTTGTATGTGTTCGTCTACGAGAGAATAGTAGAGGTGTTTGCCCTCTCTCCGCCGTTTTACGAGCCCCTCCCCGCGCAAAAGCCGAAGCCTCTGGGAAATGGTGGATGCACCCTCCCCGGTAGACTCAGCGATCTCACTGACACAAGCCTCTCGTTCTGCCAAACGAACCAAAAGCGAGAGTCTGGCCTCATCTCCCAAAGCGCGGAAGAGGCGGGCCGCTTTTTCCAAGGCCAAAGGGCTCAGATCAACGAGTAGCTCCGCCACGGGACGGTGTTCGTGAGAGTCACAGCTTTCATCCAACATACTCGTTCATTTCATCATATGATGAAATGTTGTCAAGCAGGTTTCGAGGCCAGGTCTTTTTGGTTTTGCCTATTTTATAGGGGAGAAGAGGCTTGGGCACCTCGGACTAAAAAGTGGGTGAAAAATCCCGTTGTGGAACCGATCCCGCTCTTCGCTCGACGAGGGCGCTCGGTCGATCGGTGGTGCGGGGGATTTAAGGAATTCTTTACTTCTCCCCATCATTGTTCTGTTCTTTCACAAATTGGATTTCATTGTCATAATTTGCATTGTTTCGCTCAATGCATGCCTCGAGGCTTTTATCCCCAATTGCACTAATCGATGTCGTTCTTTTCCTTCCCTTTACATCGGTAAAGGATAATCCAATTTCGCGATGTTGTCCGTAAGAGAGACCTAAATCTCCATCCATGATTCCCTGTTTGGAAATAAAAACCCAGTGAGTATCATCGACTTTTTTTATGTCAAAAAAGACCTTTTCTGTATTTTTAGTTAGCTGAATGATTAGTTGCTTACTTTCAGTGTTGATCTCTGCACAATTGTATATGTAATGAAATTTGATTTTCTTAGTTTCATCAAACTTCTCTTCAAATGAACTATTATTGAATTCGAAATCGTAAATACCATCGAATTTTGAAAGCTCTTTGTCACTTATTTCTTCAAATTTTTGACAGTTTATTGGAATTAAAGAAACCATTAGACAGCTGACTGTGATTCTAAACTTATTTAAAAATTCCATATACCTTTACTCCTTTGTCCGGGCTTATCTGCCCATAATCCAATTTAGGTGGCAATCCTGTTACCTGGTCTCGTTTACCATTATTATTCAAATTATACCATTCTCCATTGATTCGCTTTACAACAAAATAATGATTCGCTCCTTGGTTTTCATTTGTATCACCATATATCTGCAATGTGACATCACCTTCAGAGAGCGGTATGCTGTCTAAATGAGACTTTACACCACTCACACTAATTGGATTTGTCACTCCAGTTATCTTGCCATCAGCGCCAACTCCGATTGTTTCAAAATCATTTTTCATCTTAACGCCTTTTACGTCATATCTCTTGATTAATTCGGAATTGTAGCCACGCATTCCATTCTGATCTAATACGGGAGCTGTGTTAACTCCGAAGGCAACATCTGCATTTCTGAACTTGTTGATCAAGAATTCTCCAAAGCTCACTTTTATGGAACCACTTTCTACGCCAAAAGAATAGCCAGAATACGGAGGACAGAAAGAGTCAGGCACCTCGGAAGGGTTAGTGGATCGTGACGTTTTTCAACAATCGATCCCGCTCTTCGCTCCAATCCTTGCTTTGCAAAGGATATACGCTTCGGTCGGTGGTGCGGGGGAGTGCTTAATACGGATTCCTCTTCCCTTTAAGTTCCGGCAACTCATCTATCTGTTTTAAAATCTCATCGTAAGTTCCCAAGCCTTTTCGTCCCATATAATAATCGGATGTGCAGAGTGGCATCTCTTTCTCTCCAGGATATACTTCTAATACCTTCAACTGGATGGCAAAAATATTTCCGAATAAGGTCGTCGGTTTAATTGGATAGTATGTTTGCATCGCATCAATGACATTATCGTCTTCTTTGATATCAATATCGTAACTGATAATTTTCTTGAAATTACCTACAACTTTAATATTCATCATATTGTTTATAGCAGTATAAGGTGCGTCGAAATAGGTAAGCCGCATCTTCTTAATCCGCGCATAACGAGTATCAACTACTCCATCAAATTCGCAATAATTCTTAAAATAGAAATCAAAATGATCTTTCAAATCGGTTGTTAGCTTGTTATTTTTTTGACTTGATTGATTATAAAATGCTGGGACATAATCGGCAGAAACATAGATTGCAGGTTGCTTGCCTTGCCATTTGCTCACAAACCATCTTCGCCGATCACCAAATTTTTCGATAATTTCTTCTCTTTCTTTTAGCGTTAATAGCTTCTTAAAAGAACCATCGTTTTTATAATAATGTACACCATAGAACCAGTTGTCTTCTATTGAAGTAATCAATGTTCCAGTCATAAAACCATTATTCTGTTTTTCTATTTTTTTCCGAACGTTTTCTAAGTCCTCACCATCACCCGCAAATACTGATGATGCCATAAATGCAAAAAATAGAAATAAACGTTTCATTTATTTTTTCTCCAAAACGGTAGACCAACGATTTCCGAGTTCATAGTTACCATATGGGTATCGTATTAGCTGATCTTTTCTATTAGAATCGTTTACGATCCATTCTCCTCTTTCGTCATCAAATCCGACGATGTTCACTCTATGACCTTGGGAAGGTTCTTTTATCTCACCTTTTTCATTATATTTAGGTTCCGCTGGCGGCGCATCCAAATACATTCCCGAATTCACGATCTTTCCTTTTTTCAATTGTTCTTTGATGGCATTGTGCTTATCTTCAATCGTTTTGATTGCTTTATCATCCATGATATTTCTAGCCTTCAACCCAAATTGATCTAAAATTCTATTGTAGGCGTTAATTGTATCTTTTGACATATTCCCTGTTTCTCCCATTTGGTATTGGAGCCTTGTCAATTCATGTATCAGCTTCCTTCCCATATCCGAATTGTCGCGAAATTTAACACCTTCTTGCACCATTTGCCCTAACAATGTATACGATTGGCATGTGTTACCTCCAGCTTGTATATAGACATACTTCCCGAGATCAGAATCCCAATGACCAGCTGGAATATCTTCTAAACGATCAGAGATTACAACAACTTTCTCTCCATAATCATTATGCTGATTTACACTTTCCGTTCCTAAGATGATGACACCACTTTCAAGACCGTTGCTATCTTTTATGATCAATTGTTTACGAGGTGGATTTCCAGGTAGGTCTTTCATTGTAAAATCCGGTTTATCTTCAGAATACAATTTTTCATTGATAAACTCCAAATTCGCTTTCGTATGGCGATCAATCAATGCTTTTGGATCATGAAATTTCGCATACCTATCTGGGATGGCATCTTGTGGCTGATCCATTACGATAACCTTACTGGATTTATACTTATTATCAATTGAATCGATCGCCGTATTTTTATTCGTTTCCAGTTGGGCTATTTCTGCCTTTAATTTTTTAACTCTATCGATATCAGTTTTTTCTTTACTATCCTTTTTCGATTCTAGCTCCGTCTCTTTGATTTTGATTTGATCATCATAGATTTTGTTGATTATCTCTTTGGACTCTCTCGTTTTCTTTTCAAATGCCTCTTTATAGACAGACTCTTGCTTTGCTAATTTGTCAGCATATACTTGTCGCTCTCTTTCCACTGTTTCTTGGAGATTTTTCTTTTCAGATCCTAGTCTAGTTTTTTCAGCTTCCGAAAGTTTGCTAGAAGATTGTTTTTCCTCCAATAATTTGACTGCTTTATTTAATCCGTCTATCGTGGAACGTTGGTCTTGCAGATCCTTGTCCACCTTACCTTTTAAAGCTCTCTCTTCCGTTAGTTCTCGATTTCTTTGGATAGCCTCATCTTTTGAGAGACCCATTATCTTTTCATAGTTTGTTCGGCTTGTTGCTTCAGCCACAATATCTGATGGTTTAACAGGTGTCTTAAATGGAATATCCGCTTTGGCGTTTAGTGATTTGATTCCTTTATCTAACTTTGCAAGTTCAGCTTCGTATACTTTGCGCACCTTTGCCAAATCCGCACTTTCCTTATATGGAGAATCCGAGGAACTATTGCGTATATCATTCCTCATTTTTTGTTTAAAAGCCTCAGTTAATTCTGTTCTCTTTTTACGAAGATTCGTTAACTCATTTTCTTCCGAGGCTAACAAATTCTCCGTTTTTGATTTGATTGGTGGCTCAGAAGCTTTGAGTTTTTTATCAAGGTTTTTTTCCTTTTCTCTATAAGTCTCTAGCTGTTCCTCGCTAAGTTTATAAATTCCTCTCGTATTGCGATCAATGACGTGGTTTATAGTTTCTTCAGATTCATCACTTTGGCCAGGTCGACGATAGTCAGGATCGAGTCTAGGATCATAAAAACCGTTTTGATATCCATCGGGAACAAAAAACTGGCTAAACGGATTTCTATCAGTAGCATCAACTAAAGAAACAGGGCGTTCATTATTATCTAATCGTATCCCATCCCTATCTACCTCGACTTCACTATCCCCCTCCTCTTCTTTCCTCATCCGTACAGGTCGTTCGGCAACTGCAGGGTTGTTTGTCGGTGTTTGGTTTCCTCCATTGTTTGCATTTCCACCTCCGGCAAAGGCAAAAGCTCCTGCAAAGAAGGTTCCTATGCTTGCCGCTGCACTGACGGCGATTGTCTCTGGGTCATAGGGACGAGGTTTGGATAAGTCGGCCACGCGGTCTCCCCTTTCCCCTGGGCTCATTTTATTGATATCCTCATCGGACTTGCCGGCATCCCGTAAGATTTGACGTTCTTGAGCTCGGTTAACAAGTGCCTGGTCAGACTCTGACAACGTCTCATTATTGAGTTGCGCATTCATGATACGTTCGGCAACGGCTGGTGGCACTCCGTCTGCAATGAGATTGGCCCTTTCTTGCAATCGATTTGTCCTATCTTGCGCTAAGTTGATATTTTGTTCGGCCCAGTTTATCTCTTCCATCACAAAGCCATTGGGTCCATTGGTCGCAAGGTTAATCCCATTCAACTGGGCTGAAGTGGAGAGACCATACTGATCAATGGTAGATGTTAGCCCTAGGCCTGTATTGGGGTCTGTATACCCTATAGATCCAGATAGGCCTCCCCCGTTGATATCGTAATTGGCTCCCACATTCCAGCCTTCCCTTGGGCCTTTCCCGGCGTTCACATTGACTCCAATGGAGGTAGAGCCATTTGTCGTTGTGCTTGCGGTAAATTGTAATTTCTCCATGCCTGGAATGGGTGCGGCGGAACCAGATATGGTAGTATTTCCTTTCTCAGAAAAGCTTATATTGGCATTCACCGATCCGCTACCAAGTCCGATCATAGCTCCCCATTTGTTTTGTTTGTCATAGGTAACACCAACTCCGACTGCCGAGTGACTGAGAAATTTTCCTAATTTTGGCCCGAGACTTGAGGTTACATCACCGAGGTCGAATGAACCTGATTTACCAAAATAACTCAGAACTCCATTGGCAAGACCAGCTAACATACCCTCTGGTCCATTGCGGCTTCCATCAATGACTTGCACTGTGGTTTGGATCGCAGCTGTTCCCACTTGAGGTGCTGACGCAGCTGCCACATTCAAGAAAGACCCAACATTACTTGCAATACTGCCGAGTGTCGGTGCTAAAGAGCTAATTGCCCCACCTACCGCATTGATACCTGCAGATACAACATTGCCGACCGCATTGATTCCAGATTGGATAGCTGAACCTAAGGGCCCTAGCGCTGATAGGGCACCAAAAGAAACTGCCGTTGTAATTACTGTAATCGCTGTTGACCTTGCCGCTTCTTTTTGCGCCTTTTTGTCTGCCCTACTCTGCTCACGTTTGCTGACATTGGCGCGAAAAGCGGAATTTAGGATGGCTCTTTCATTTTCACTCATGCCAACTGATAATTGTTTAACGGCTTCTCTTTGGAAGAGTTCCTTCGTAAATCCATTTTTGTCTTTGAGTGTGGGTGTGGATGACGTATAACTTAAGGCAGATGACTTCATACCGAACATCTGGTTCATCATGGCTTCGGATTGAATCTCTGCAGTGGAAGAATCAAGACTCCCCGCATTCGCAATCCGATTCCCTTGGCTAAAGACCTGCTGGAGGTCTCTTTCCTTCATACCCAATCCAGCAGCCGCAGTTTTGATAATTCCACCTGCAACACCGACAATCTGTGATGCTACATTTCCTAAAGGATTAGAGGCGACAGCACGTCTTGCTTTTTTTGCTGCCTGAGAACCAACGTAATCTCCTATGATATTGGATGCCACTTCCTGTGGGAGTCCCGCGCTTGTCGCGAGTGCTGTCGTTGCATACTTTTGGATGAGGCCTTTTTCATTGGCGCGTATGGCACTGATCGCGTCTTTTCCTCCAGTCATTTTTGGAAGTTGTTTGTCCAGATAATCAGAAGTAGATTGCATCACCTTACCTGTTACAGTTAACATCGGATTGATCGTTGCTGCAACCCCAGGTCCAACGGCATTAAATACTGAATCCGTCGCTTTAGCCATCGTCTTGACTATGGTGGTTCCTGCCGAGACCATAAGGCCTGTCATCGTTCCCGTCAAACCTCCCGAAACGTTGTTGGCAAAACTATTAACCTTTGCAAAAGAGTTTTCGATCGCACGCAAAGGATTGTTTGTGGAAAACGAATTAGCTCTATCTTTGATTTTCTTTTCCTGCACCTTCCCACGCAAAAAACTCACAGCATCCGCGAGCATAGAGATCTGGTCTTCGTCGGCACCTGAGGCTCGTGCCCAGGCTTCGGCAAGGCTTGCATTGATTTTATCTTCTACTTTACTTTTGATGGCTCCTTTGACACCAGCCATCCCACCCGAGATGTAGGCTATGATCAGGTCTTTGATGAGGGAATCTTGGGCTTCTTGGTCTTGTTTTGCTTTGCGGAACTTGGCATCATTTTCTGATTCTACTTTTAAGATAGAGGCAACAGAGCTTTGGATGGTTTTAGAATCAGCTGTAAGCTTACGGCTGTAAAATGTTTGGTTGACAGCCATGTTTTGTGCTTCCACATCTTTCCAATCATCATTCCCCCAGATGTCAAAGAGGTCTTTGCCTTTCGGAGCCATAACTGGATCTACACTCGATAGATACATACTTCTGCGTTCTGCTTGCGTCCCGCTGATGTATTCTCCTTTGGCATTGCGGCCACCAATTTTGCCATTGCTGATGATTTTGGTGAAGGTCGCGACTCGTGTGCTCTCGTTAAAATCCACATCGAAGTCCTTTCTTAGTAACTTCAAGGCAACACACTCTGGGTCATTAGGATTGATATAACAGATTCCATGCCTAGCGTCTGGTTGTTTTGGATCTTGGATCGGAGAGAGACCAAGGAGCTTACTCTCATTTTCGGTAAGAGAACGAACGATCATCCCATCTTCAAAGCGGAGGCTTCCATCTATCTTTATCAGTCTATCGAGAGTTTGGCCATGAACTTTGTTAAAACAATCTTGGTAGGACTTCTTGGTATCTGCCATACAGGAGTCGATGAGAGGTTTGGACTTCTTTGTGTCTGTGAGAATGGTAAGGATGTCTTTGAATCTAGCATCCCCTTCAAGATTACCATTGTCATCAAAACGAGCTACGGACCTTGCCCCCCAATCAATGTTATATGCATTTTGGTTGATCATCCTCCTTTGTTCAAAGAGTGCGGACCGGTCATTGTTCTCATTCATGGAAAGGAGTTGGCTGTACTGGTAAATCCCATTGCTTGTCTTTTGGAAGGTGCTTGCCACATCCACTTCTGTTACAGAGGTTTCCACTTTGAGCTGAGAGTTTGCTTGGAAGAGAGAATAGGTTTGTCTTGCAACTGGAACCTTTGGAACCGAAGACAAACCAATGTTTGGGGATAACGATTGCCCCAAGTCCAATCGAACCGTATAGCCCAAATCCATAGCATCGGGTGCTAAGCCTTTTTTGCCAGGATTCGTTGTGCTTATCTCTGCGATTTGGTTGAGTGGGTTTTGGGCCGTCTGGGTCACAGTGAACTCTCGCTCTGTGAGGCTTGCGATGGTTTGGCTATAA
>NZ_BFBB01000007.1:315824-316129 GCF_003114855.1 Leptospira ryugenii
TGGGTGGATGACGGGATTCGCCTTACACGGTTCTCCCATCACGGTCGAACACGTTCCAGGCCGTCTATTCCAAGTCCTCGCACCTCCTGCGCTCGGTCGTTCTCGTTTAACGGAGATAAGGCAAGGTGTCTTGCCTTATCTCCTACTCGAACTCTCTTGGAAAATCGTTCGAATCCCTCATCCCACGTTCTTAGGTTACATTTAGATTTTACCCAATTTCCCAAACGAAATCGATTCTAGCCTAAAAAGAATCCGGGCGACGAACAGCATACAGGACGTATGTGTGTGCGAGATCTGGACATGGA